>CAZLBV010000347.1:0-25198 GCA_964557845.1 uncultured Eubacteriales bacterium
TCACAACCTTATCCCGGTGCATATCCATCATTATTCACTTTCAGCGGCATTCGTCCTGCCTCGATTCCCGATTATGACGGAGACAGAAATAAGACGGAATCCTTGAAAAATGAGATCAAAGGCTTGGAACAAGCATTATATTTACAGATGCAAGACTATGGATTTAAGATCGAAGCCCCCATCGTGTATGATTCCCATACCTATCCCTATTTTTTCAATGATCTCAATGGGAACGGAAAAGTCGATCCTGGTGAAAACATCTTCCCCAACGGATATCAATTCAACGCCAGAATGCTCAAAGCAGCCTATAACTTTCACCTGAGTAAAAAAGAACCTAACGGTTATATCCACAATTCCCGCTATATTGCCGAGCTCCTTGTGGATTCGATCATTGATCTTGGGGGAAACGAAGCCTTGTACACCTGGCGATAGAATCGGGGTTATCTCCTGCCTGAAACGTTCCTAGAATTTTCAGATTCACATTGGATATAGGATATAAATCCTATACAACTAATAAAAATTATTATAGTATTAAAATTTTGATCAGGATCAAATGAAAACCTTGATTGGATTTTTCAGCTCATTAAAACTTGCAATTTTTCTTCTGATCATAATAACGCTTGCTTCAACCTTAGGAACCCTTGTGCCTCAACAGCGCAGTCCTGCTGAATACGCTGCCAAGTATGGACAGTTTTCAATCATTTTGATGCGTCTTCATATTACTCATCTTTATCAGTCAGGATGGTATATCACTCTTCTCTTTCTCTTTGCTGTTAATACCTTAATATGCTCCTTTAACCGTCTATCTCCCAAGTTGAAAAGAGCCATGAAGCCAGATATCCGGATGGATAAGAAAAAACTCATGAACTCTAAAATCTATGAAGATTTTGAGTTCAGAGGCGATCCGGTTCAAATAAAAAAGAATCTCCTGCACACTCTAAACCAAAACCGTTTCAAGACGAGAGTAAAAGTAGAGAATGATCAAATATTCCTGCATGCCAGAAAAAAAACCTTGGGATTCTTTGGTTCTGATTTTGTACATCTTGGGATTATTATAATCCTGTTGGGAGGTATCCTCAGCGGCGTTGCCGGCATCAGATTCAATATGACTATTTCGGAAGGAGAAACTCTCTCGCTACCGGGAGAAAATTTTCAGATCAGACTTGACGAATTTACTACTGAATTTTATCCTGACGGAAGTATACGGGATTGGAAAAGCACATTGACAGTAGTGGAAGATGAAGCGGATATTCTTACCCGGACAATAGAAGTCAACCATCCCCTGTCTTATAAAGGGTATATCTTTTATCAGAGCAGCTATGGTTATAACTGGAGCGATCCCATCCTTAGGATGAAGATTTCGGGAAAAGGGCAGGAAAATTTCCAGAGTGAATTTCTTGTCAGAGTCGGGGAAATGGTCAAACTGAGTGATGGTAAAACTGAATTCAGAGTTGTTCATTTTTTCCCGGATTTTGTGATCACTGAGAACAGAGAAGCTGCCTCTCGATCAGACCAACCCAACAATCCGGCGGTTTTTTTTGAAGGGTATCAAGAAGGCAAAAAAATATTTTCTGGCTGGACTTTCGCAAAGTTTCCCGATTTTTCTCAGATTCACTCCCAGGAAGAAATTCCCTATTCCATTGAACTGAAAGATGTTAAAGGAAATGAATACTCCGGCTTACAAATAGCTAAAGATCCAGGAGTAAACTTTATTTGGGCTGGAAGTGCCGTGCTTATGTTTGGGTTATTGATCGCATTCTACTGGTTACCGCAAGAGATCCGTCTTACTTTGACTAAGGCGGAGAGCGGAACTATGGTTCATGCCGGAGGGCATGCTCCCAAAAGCATAGAAAACTTCAAAAAGGAATTCAAGCACATACTCGATTCATCAAGGAGCGGACAATGAATGAATCCTCTGTTTTTCTCATAACCTTTATTATTTATATTATCTCCACAATTTTTTATTTTTTTTACCTCTTTTCGAGACGTGACTCTTATGCCAAGATCGGCTATACATCTGCCCTAATCGGCTTGATAATCCATACGGCTGCCCTGATCCTCCGGACAGTCGAAAGCAGACACGCTCCCTTTACCAACATGTATGAATCGCTCTCCTTTCTAAGCTGGTCAGCCATATTTGCTTACGTTATCATGGAAGGCAAATTCAAGATCCGGAAGGCTGGGCCTTACTTTTTATTGATCGTTATCGCCTTAATGGCCCTGGCTTCTTCTCCACTTATGCCCAAAGATGCCGTTCCTTTGGTACCCGCCCTTCAAAGCTATTGGCTGTGGCTGCATGTCTCTATCACACTGCTGGGAGAAGCTTTTTTTGCCATTGCCTTTGTCACCAGCATCTTATATTTGGCAGCAGATTCCAAAGAGAAAAAAGGAAAAGAAACCTCACTTTCTTCAGAAAAACTCGATTCCCTCAGCTATCGCTGCATCGCTGTTGGTTTTCCCCTGTTCACACTGGGTGGATTGATCTTTGGGATGATCTGGGCCTACATGGCATGGGGTAGTTACTGGAGCTGGGACCCAAAAGAAGTATGGAGCCTGATCACCTGGTTCGTTTATGCTCTCTACCTGCATACACGCCTCGTAATGGGCTGGAAAGGCCGCAGATCGGCACTCATAGCGATCCTGGGATTCCTGGCTGCCCTCTTTACCTATTTTGGTGTAAATTACCTTCTATCCGGGCTGCACAGTTATACATAAACAAATTAAAAACCCAGACTTTTGGATGGAATTTCTGTTAATGATTGATTGAATATATATATATAGTATAGTATACTTGATTATATAAAATCTAATATGATGAACCCAAGATTACCTATAATCAAACATCACAAATAAAACCGTTCCAAATGGAGGATCTAATGAAAAGAATCATCCCGGCCATATTTATTATTATTTATTTGATCTTTACCATGGCCGCATCCGCTCAAGAATATGTAGGAGCAGATAGGTGCAAGATGTGCCATCAAACCGAAAAAAGCGGAATGCAGTATCCATTATGGAAAGAGAGAAAACATTCAAAATCATTCCTGGCTCTGAGCATGGACCTGGCTAATGAGTTCAGCCCCGATATTCCTGCAGTTGAAAACCCTGCATGTTTAACCTGTCATGCCCCTCTTGCCGATAAGTCTCCGAATCTCAAAGAGGAAGGAGTTACCTGTGAAGTATGTCATGGTCCAGGAAGTGATTATAAAAAACTGAGTGTCATGAAAGACCATGATGAAGCGGTGAAAAATGGTCTAATCGATTATGCTTCCATCGACGACATAAAAGCAAAGTGCCTTTCCTGTCATGAGAATGCACATAATTATACTTTTGATTTTGAGGCAGCCTGGGAAATAGTCAAACACCCAGTACCTGTAGACAAACAATAAGTTTCTGCTTTTTTAAACTTAGAGAAAGTCATCGGAACAAATTCAATCCTGCTCAACTTCAGCCAGGGGATGTTCATGCTCATACATACCCTTCGGCATTTTTCCAGTCAGCCAAGCAGGATTCATGGGATAGACCTTAGGATTGAAGATAGTAGCATACAGATGCCAGATCAAAATAGCTAAGGAAGCCAAAATTGCTTCGTAAAAATGAATAACCAAAGCGATATCCAAAAATCCTTTTGGCAAAAAACCAATAAAAAAATTATCGAACCAGAGCAGTATACCTGTAATGACCATTACTGCGGTTCCCCATATTAAGGCCCAATATTCAACCTTTTCGACATAGCTGAATCGTTTGAAGCAGGGAGTTTTTTTCCTTCTCCCTAAATAAAAGAAAATTTGCTGAGAGAATTCTTTAAAATCACTCAATTTCGGCATCATATCTTTTAAAAAGCTTCTTCCTCTCCGAGTAATTAAATAGATTATATGCCACAGTGTAGTAAAGATCAGAACACATCCGGCAATACGATGGATTAGGCCTCTAACCGCAAATCCACGTTCCCACCCAAACAGAAAACTGGCAAACCAGGTATCATCAAACCTCAAAGCAAACCCGGTAATCACCAGAACGATAAAACTCACCATCAAGAGATGATGCTGCCATAATTCACTCAGCCTCATTCTACGTACCTGATTTTTTTTCATTAAATTAATGATATGACGGAATAGATCCAGAAAACAGTGAAGAGCCATTAATCCTATGATCACGAATATAGCGATTATATAAATGTTTTTAATTATTCCCGCCGCCTTGGTTTGGAGACCTTGCCCGCTGATGCCGTGTATAGGAGTCGAAGCCAGCTCAGCAGATATACCAGGATGGCATCCACCACATGTGTGCTGCAGGTTGTCGGGGTGAACGGTCGAGGTGGGATCAGTACTGGGCAAGATCCTATGCACTCCATGACAAGAAGCACAATTTGCAACAAATAGATCACCTGACTTACTTTTCAAACCGTGATAGCTGTCAATGAAGGTCGTTAACCGGCCTGAGGGCAAACCATATTTTTCCGTCAAGGCGATGGATTCATGGCAGGGCGAACAGGTCATCTCAGCTACTTTAGACTTGGACACAGGTGAACGGGGATCACCGGGAGAAAGAATTCCATGCTCTCCGTGACAGTCAGTGCATACCGGGGCATCTGTCTCGCCTCTGGCCACCAATTTGCCATGGATCCCTTCCCAGAAATCATTTTCAATACCCTGATGGCATTTACCGCAAGTATAGGGAATATTGAAATGATTTATGGTGGAATCAGGAAAACCCGGAGAATATATCTTGTGAGCCGTACCACCACTGGAATGGCAGTCATTACATGTGGCAGCCACATCTATGCCTCCCATAGATGCCTGGCCGTGAACACTGTTTTTATAAATCTGAATGGGACGATCGATCAATATCTCATATTTTCTGGTTAAGTTTACATCTTCATGACATCTTCCGCAGGTTTGAGGAAGATTAGCCGGATGGGTTTTTGAATCCTTAACCAAGGATGGTAAAATATCGTGATAACCATGGCAGTCCGAACAAAAAGGGATATCCTCACACTCCTCTTTAAGCAAACGGCCGTGCCCGGTATAATCTTTGAATGCCTCTTCATGACAATCACGGCATCCAGCACAACCCAACTTGAAACCGGGAGGCAGCTCCCTATGAGGGATCGTATTCTTATACTTATGACAGTCTAAACATTCCAGACCTGCATGGATCGAACGTGACAGATCCGCTGCGATCAAGGTGCCCTGCTGGCTTTTATCGTGGCACATTTCACAGGAATCACTTTCAATTGTTTCATACTCCTCTTCTTGTTCTGTTTGAGAAAGCAGGATATTTATCGGCAAGATTATAAAAACAGCCATAAAAAGAAACTTAATAAAACAGGTGTTCTTTCTAATCATTTTCCTGGCTCTGGGGATTATCAACATCAATAAAATGACTGTCACAACCAAAAATTCATTGTCTTATTCTGACCTGGGCATCATTCGTTTCAAAATTTACCAAACCTCCGGTATCACTATTCGCAGAAACTCCCGATATTGAAATTGTGCCCTCCCCCTCGGCTATACATTCAAAAACCAGAGTGGCCACTCTGCCGCTCCCTTTAAATCCATGTGAGATATCGGGACTGGTAAAGCCGATATTGCAACTGCCTGAGGCATTGTCTATGTTTTGCATAAAAGAAGGATCCCCCCCGAACTGCTGAACATAATTACCGGCTATAACCTGATCAAGCTTTAAGATCTGAGAATTAAAGTTTATCGTAAAGGACATATTCCGGATCTGCTGGCTGGTTCTTAAATTAACACTTATCCTAAAATTTCGGCCTACTCCACCTTCAAAATTTCCGGGAACCAAATTAAGCCGGTCGGATTGGTCCTGCTGTTCTTCCCTCAGCTCGCGCATAGCTTCATCCCTTTCCCGCTGAAGCAGGTTAAAGGGATCTTCTTGGACTGCCCTGGTTCCTGTGCTTTCGGAAGAACCCGACACCTCTGTCTGCAAATTCACCCATAAGGCTTCATCATCTTTATCGGTCAAGGGGATCATTCTGATAATATGGGGTGTTATAGTCATGATAACATCAGTCTGAGTTACCTGTTGGTCCGTGTTGGAGAACAAGTCGCCTAGTATGGGGATATTATTCAACCAGGCAAATCCTTTCTTTGTTTTCCTTTCTTCATCTTTTAGCAGCCCGGCTAAAAGATGAGTCTCTCCATCTTTGAGCCGGATCACATTTTTTATCTGCCGGGTGGAAATAATAGGAATATCTGCATACCCTGTGCCGCCTACAGCCATGATCTTGACATCCAGCTCAATAGAAACTTCTTCTTCAAAATGGACAGTAGGTTTTATCTTAATCTCAATACCCACATTCTCAAATTCATAATTGGTTATGGGTTGAGTGGCAACTCCACCTCCAGCAAAAGGTGAAAAAGTTGTGCGGGGAATGGGGATCCTGTCACCCACCATATATTCGATATCCTGCCCTCCGACTCCCCTTAAGCGAGGCTGAGCAATAAATTTAGTATCCGCATCCGATTCAAGAAATTTCAAAAAGGCAGAAGGAAAAGTAACCTGGAAATTTTTTTTATTAAGACCCAATTCACTGAGGTTGATCCATCCAATATCAGAAGTGGTAGAAGTGTCCGGAGAGCTGTTATTATCCTCGGGAACCTTATATTGCAGGCTGCCTCCATAATTATCCAATCCAAGTCCAAATTCTCTGAGTTTAATCCGGGAAACCTCCATGAGTTCGAGGTCGAGAACAACTTCACCCTGGGGTTTATCCCAGAGTCTGATAATTCTCTCTGCAAGTTCAACCACTTCGGGTGAGTCTCTGATCGTGAGTGAATTCATATTTTTATCGGCAGAGATGGTCGGTGCTCGCATAGGTGAACGCAGAATGGGCACTAAAGCACTCACGATTTCTGATGCATTGATATTTGATAAATAAAAGGTTTTAACGGCATTTACTTCATATTTCAAGCGATTCTGAGGATTATCCTGAAGGATTAATATGGTTTTATTATCTATTACCCGGTAAAAAGCACCTGCAGCCATACAAAGTATATTGATCGCCTGCTCAAAAGACATATTATCCAATTCAACCGCATAGGGTTTATCCCTAAACTGATTATCAAATATGACATTTATGCCGGCATGTTTTCCTAAAGCTGTAAAAATAGACCTGAGGCTTACTTCCTGTTTAAAACTCAACTGAACTTTTTCCGTCTTAAGATCTAACTTCAAAGGAGGCTCGATCGGTTTTTTTCCCCCCTTTTCTGCAGCCATTTCCGGAGTTTCTTCGGTGTACCGCTTAATCTCCTGAATGATCGCCGTATTTTCCGGATCGTAAAAAAGCGCTTTTTCATATTCAGCCAGTGATTCTTCCTTTTTCCCTTGTGACCTTAACCTTCTAGCTTTCTGAAGATGATCATAAGCGGCACTGATCTTAGCCCGGAGAAGCGCTAAACGATACACTGAATTTTTAGGGTTCTCGATCGATGCCTGTTCAAAATATTCCACAGCTTTATCCCAATCTTTAGCTATAGCTGATTCCGTCCCCAATTTGTAACTCCGGTTGAACATGGTGCAGCCGGTGAGAACTATTGTCAATATCAGCAAAAACGCCCATTTTTTCATCGCGTTTCTCCTTCGATCGTAAACTTAAATGGCTTGAAACCTCCCATAGTCAGAATAATTTCCTTATCCGTTACTTCTTTAACTTCAAGCTGCTCCTCCAGAAGCTCCCCTGGTTCAACCGCAAATGCTGTACCCCGGAACAAGACAAGGGCAACAATTCTTTCATCAGACCTGACATAACCTAAATAACGGACATTTAAAGCCGGGCGGGCCGGCTCTTTTTTTTCATTAACTTGTTCTGGCTGTTTCTTCTCCGGAAGCTCATTTCTTTTTTCCTCAACCACTGCGGTTCCCACCTGAGTCCTGCGGGAATGTACCGGTGAAAATATATTCCGGAGCGGGAGGCTAAGATTTTCTTCGCCTTTGAAAAGCAAATCCCTGCGAATCAGGTTCTTCTTAGCTTTTAAGGAGATATCATTCTGGATTAATCCATCCATCGAAACCAGAAATATCCCTGTAAAAATAAATAATGGGAAAAAACTATTTCTAATTCGCATAATATCCATTCAAAGATATCTTTAAAGTTAAGATACCGGTTTGTGAGTCAATATCAGAAAACTTGATGCTTTCTAAAGCCAAAAATTTTGGAAATTGTTCCACCTCATGGATAAATTTTTTCAATGCTATATAAGACCCTTTCATAGTAAAAGATATGGTGACCTCATTGATCTTTGCGTCTTCATTAGAATCATAATCATATTTTAGCTGTGAATACTCAACACCTGTTTCAGTCAAGATTGCCTGCAGGTCCAGACGTATATTCTTTAAGGTGTCTTCGCCCTGATAAACATATCTATTTCTCAATCTTTTAAAATCGGTTTGGGCTTTTTTCCACTGAATCCACTCTATTTGTTTCTCCCTGCTTTCATTTTTAGCCTTTTCCGCTGACTTCTGCAAAGATGTCAGCTCGATTTGAGAATTAAAATAAGAATTTTTTTCACCTTGAGCTATTAAAAACCAAAATAGCAAAGAGAGTCCTATTAATATTCCCATAAACCATAAAATCCTACGCTCTTTTTTCTCAAGCAGATTAAATAGTTCTCTCATAACGCAATGTAACCTCAGTCAGCAGTAAACCATCCTTATTCCTATTTTCGGAACTCAAGCTTACCTGATCTAAATTCAAGGCATGTAGATTTGTGATAAATTCAAGCAGATCATTGATTGAAGGTGAAGCCACTTCGAACTTTAAGTTCAGCCATTTTTCTTCATCAATGTTCGGCATCATGGCAACAATATAACAAGAATCAGGAAGAGATTTTTCCAGCGATACCAAAAGATCAAGCCAGGGAAAACTTTTCTTCCATATTATGCTGTTTATATAATCCACTTTTGCTTGATATTCCTTCTTTGCCGCATCGATCTGTGTTTGATACCGAGTTTTCTCTCTCAAATTTTCCCGGTAGACAGAATTTATCCGGGCGACAGTCTCGCTCATTAGTTCGCTTTTACCATGGTATTTAAAATATATATATCCTCCCCATCCCAGAATCCCAAGGAATAACATAATGGACAGGGCTAAACAGACGAAAAAAAAGCGCCTGTTCCTCAATGGATAGCTGGCTAAATTTAATCCTATTCGATCATGGCTTTTCATAAGCACTGCCCTATCAACGGAGAAAGCATTTTTTTATCTAAGGATGACAGTTTAAAGGAAATTATTGATGTAATATCCTTGAATTCAAACTCAAGGCTGCGTGTCAATTCCGAAATTAATTCGCCGGTATCATACGGACCAGCTGAACGAATCCAGATACATTTTATACTCCGTTTTTCTTTGTCCTCGACAAACTGAACCGTTTTTTCGATCTCCTGCACAATATTTTTAATGTCCGAACGAAAATTCCCTCCGCTAGATGGATCTAATAAAATCTGTTTTTGCCTGTAAAAGGCAATATGGGAATCCAAGATCGAGATCAGGCTTAACGAATCTTCTTCGACATTAACCACCATAATATCTCTGTCTTTTTCACGGTCAAAAAGATCGGTTAAAACCAGCGATGGGATTCCTACATTCCTTATTTTTACCCCCAGTTTATCAAAAAGATCTTCATATTCTTTTATGATCGATGCCCGAGCTACTGTAGCCAGTACTCTATATTCTTTTCCTGTAAAAAATGGCTTTATAACGATCCTGGCATCATCCGGTATCATAGGCATCTGCTTTTTAATCCGGAATCTAATCAGCTGTTCTCTTTCCTGTAAAACCGGAGGAAGCGATTCAAAGAAAAAAATAAACGTTTTTTGACTCATTTCCGGCAGTAAAAAACCCACTTTGGTTTCATTCATTCCAAGTTTAGTAAGGCCTTTCTTTAATCGTTGTTTTAATTCTTCAAGGTTCTTTATATTTTTTTGAGAAAACGAAGGCAAAAGTACA
This sequence comes from uncultured Eubacteriales bacterium, assembly GCA_964557845.1. Lineage (GTDB taxonomy): Bacteria > Acidobacteriota > Aminicenantia > Aminicenantales > Aminicenantaceae > CAZLBV01. The sequence goes on from CAZLBV010000347.1 coordinate 9,968, forward strand.
CCTTTTTCCAAAGCAGTAATAAAACTCTGCTTAATGATCCGTTCCTTCTGAAAAACCCGGATACCTGAAATATAACGAGAGGCAAACTGGAAAGTCATGGCAGGTAGAGGCTGCTGCTGAAAATAATGCCGTATATCTTGCCCTAAGGATTTCATTGTTTATTCTACAAAAGTCACTTTATTTAATTCTCTTAAACTGGTAATCCCATTAAGAACATCTTTTATCCCTACTTCTCTCAGGAAAATCATTCCTTCATCCTTAGCTCTTTTCCTGACTTCGGATAGAGGTTTCTTTTCTAAGATCATCTCCCGGATTTCATCCGAGAGTTCTAACAGCTCTGCAATCGCTTTACGTCCTTTATAGCCTTTATATCCACATTCAGGGCATCCCTGTGCCTCATAAAAATCTCTTTTGCCATATTTTACTGGATCGAGCCCTGACTCAAGCAGCTGCTGGTCAGAAATTTTGACCTTTTTTTTGCAAGCAGGGCACAAAACTCGGACCAGTCTCTGCGCCAGGATACAATTCAACGCCGATATAAAACTGTAAGGATCTACTTGCATATGGAGGAATCTGCCGATAACATCAAAAACATTGTTGGCATGAACGGTAGTGAAAACCAAATGCCCTGTCAGCGCCGACTGTATAGCGATTTGGGCCGTCTCAGGATCTCTGATCTCTCCTACCATGATCTTGTCTGGGTCATGCCTCAAAATAGAGCGCAGCCCTCGAGCAAAGGTCAGCCCTTTTTTCTCATTTACAGGGATCTGGGTTATTCCATCGATCTGATATTCAACCGGATCTTCAATGGTAACTATCTTATCTTCAGGCGATTTAATTTCGGTCAACGCGGCATATAAAGTTGTCGTTTTACCGCTTCCGGTAGGTCCTGTAACCAAGACCATTCCATAGGGCTGAACAATATATCTTTTGAATTTTTCCAGCACATTATCCGAAAATCCCAAGAGGTCAAGCCTCAGTTCTGAGATGGCTTCCGTGATCATCTCTTTATCTAAAATCCGGATAACCGCATCCTCTCCATAAATGCTGGGCATTATCGAAACTCTAAAATCAATGGTCTTATCTTTAATCCTCAAACGAAACCGTCCATCTTGAGGGATCCTGCGCTCAGCAATATCAAGATCGGATATAACTTTGATCCTTGAAATTATCGGCGACTGGAACTTTTTATTTATTTGATCCATGGCCTCCCCAAGGACTCCATCGATCCGGTACTTGATTTTCACTCCTTCTTCCCTGGATTCGATATGAACATCACTGGCTCTCTTCTGTACGGCTGTAAAGATAATAGAATTAAGCAGTTTAATAATAGAGCCATCCTGATCTGCCAATTTTTCCACCGATATCACTTCTTCATCCTCATCCGCTTCCTTTTCCATCACAGGAGTAATAAATCCTTCGGTGGCATCTTTCAGCACCTGCAAAGCTGTCTCGCTCTTACGGAGAGCTTCATGGATAGCCCGTTTGGATGAAGCATATACCTCAACCTTTCTCCCAAGAAAGGACTCGATGGTATCAATAGTGGCAATATCAGAAGGATCGGCAATGGCGATCTTCACGATATCCCCATTCTGTTCGATGGGAATAAAATTGAGACGATAAAGGAAATCAGCTGGAAAAGATTGTACTAACTCTCTGTCAAAAGACAGATGGGTAAGATCCATATAGGGGACATTATATCTTTCCGCTATCTGTATGGTCTGTTTTTCTTCGGCTTTAAGCAGATCTTCCTGTTCTTGTTTTATGTTCTTAGTCATTATCTTGTTACTCTAATTATATTAAATATAGGTAAATAAACAGAGAGAAGCATCAGGGCAGCGATCAACCCCATAAATATTATGATCACTGGTTCGATCAGGTTCACAAAATTGTCTATCCACCTTTGTATTTTTTCATCATAAACATCGGCGACATCCTTCAGCATTCCCTGCAAATTGGCTGAAGCTTCACCGATCCTGATCATATCCAATGCAAGTGGGGTAAAAAATTCGGTTTTTTCCAGGGATTCAGAAAGGCTCTCACCGTGTTTTATATTATCGCCTATATTTCTCATTTTAAACACAAGATATCTATTGGGGACAGATTGAGAAGCGATCTCAACCGATGACAGCAACGATATACCACCCTGGAGAAGAATACTCAAGGTTCTGCTGAATAATGAAACTGAGGATTCCACCCTAAGAGTACGGAATAAAGGGATTTTTAGCTTAAGGCGGTCTCTTAATACCTGTAACTCACTTTTGTTTTTCATCCTTGTCCATATTATCCACAACAGAAGAAAAAAAGCGATTATATAAAGCATATTGGTTCTCATGAACATGGATAAAGAGAGCAGCATTTGGGTAACTTTCGGCAGCTCTGCCTCAAAATCCTGGTAAAAACCAGCAAAACGGGGCAGCACGAAGGCCAGAAGGATCCCAAGAAGAATAAAAGAGAAAAAAAGCAGAAGGGTGGGATATGTTAGGGCAGATTTGATCCTGGATTTTGTACTTTCTATGACCTGAGCATAATTAATATAGCGGTTTAGAGTCCCATCCAGATTACCGCTTCTTTCCCCTGCCATAAGAGAAGCAATATACACTTTGCCAAATTTTTTTTCAAACGGCAAAAAAGCTTCAGAAAGCGATTTCCCGGCACGAACCTCATCTTCCACCTTCATGAGAAGCTCTTTGAGATGTTCATTCTTGATCCGGTTTATAATAATCCCGATACCTTTCAGCACGGGATATCCCGCTTTGATCAATGCCACCAGTTCCTGGTTGAACATAATGAAATCTTTGTCTTTTATCTTTTTCTCAAAGGGAAGATGAATTTGGATACGTCTCCAATCACGTTTTATGGAAAGAATACATAATCCCTCATTTTCATAATAATGCCTGCAGTCAGATTGAGATGGTCCAAAATATGATTTAGAGAACACTCTACCGTCTTCAGTGGCTAAACGACAATTATAGTATGGCATCTTTCTTTAATAATTTATTCGTTAATGATCTCATTTATCAGCCTGGATTATACACGCGCCGAGGTTAATACAAATACAAGGCGCCTCGAAGGAAGCTGTAGTAAACTACTGCGAACTCGGGGCAACGAAGTATTGGTGTTGAGATTGGCACTCCTGTATGGTGAAAAAATGCCGATTGAAAAAAATAAAATGTAATGAGAATCGAGGCATAAAATGTTTTTTTTAGAAAGATCGCAAATTCCTAATAATAATTTGTTTAATATGTTCATCGGCATTTTTTTATGAATAATTCAGGCTTAAAATATTGTGCTTACAATGCCTAATATTAGGTTACAACCTTTTTTTTGTCAATACAACTTCCCTTCCCTTAAACAAGGGAATTTTCCTGATCTTTGATCGCACCTTAAAATAAATAACTTTATTCATTAATTACCCTTGGAACATACAAAATGTTACCATATAACTTCTGAATTATTCCCCCCTCACTTATTCCGCAGGAAAGGAAAACATACGGCGCAATGACAGCCGTTAATGAAACACCTTAAAGATACGCTTTGGCCTGGCCTTGGTTATAAACCGGAAATATTTGTTTAATCTATCCTTAACACTATTTTTCAGATGTGCATTTTCCTCAGCAGCATAGGAAAAAAATATGATCCATGGCCTTCCCTTTATAAGATTTAAAGGTAAAAATCCCCAAAACCGGCTGTCAAAACTGTTATCCCGATTATCTCCCATAACAAAACAATGCCCTGGTGGGACAATTGTTGGCGGAAGATTATCACGCCTGATCATATCAGGATTGTAATAATCCTCTTGTGAATAGATATGAGGATCACGATGAATTTTGTGTTCATCGGGAATAGGAATATCATTTATATAAACTTGTTTATCTCTGATCTCGATCTTGTCGCCCGCAACAGCAATCACACGTTTTACAATATCCTTTTTGGGCTCTTGCGGAGATTTAAATACAACGAGGTCATTCCGTTTGACTTCTTTAGATGGGAGGATATATTTATCTAAAAAAAACATAGGCTTGGCATAGGATATCTTATCCACCAGCAGAAAATCCCCAACCAGCATAGTATCTTCCATAGAAGGAGTAGGTATCTGCGAGGCTTGTACCACAAAAGTCATAACAAAAAAAACAAACACTGCGGTCTCGGCTATTAACTCAAAGTATTCTCTAAAAACAGACCTGTCCCGCTCTTTTTTTTCTTTTTTGCTCTTCTTTTTGTTTCCAAACATTTAAACTGTCCTTATAATCAAAATTTCATCTAGTTTTTAAAATGATATTATACCTCATATGATCAAGCTTCTTCCACCCCCTTCTTTTTCCCTCCTCCTCTCCCACCCTTAAATATAGATCCCCCAAAATTTTCCATATAATTAATCTATTTTATTTAATTACAAGCAAACAGACTATATTTCACGTCTTTTTGAGGGATTTATACATGTCATTTACCATCCGTTAGCTTCGTGATCACAAAAAATGGGGAAACTTCTGACCACCCTCAAATATTGACAAAATTACATGAAAGGTTTATTTTTTTTATAGTGAAAAGCAAAGTTTATTCAATATTTCTTCTTTTTTTATTTCTATCAATTCTACTACCTTTATCCCGGCATACCGGAACTATTTACAGTTATTTATTAATTTCAAGAAGTCCAGACAGTTCTCCCCAATCAACCAAAACTCTTAAGGATGACTATATGGATAAAATTTTATCCCGAGGTACTGATCCTCTAGGATTAAAAGAGAATCTTTTTTTAAAGGAACTGTTGGAACAGCCCAATATAAAATGGGCAATCAGATCGGGGTATAGACACATTTTACAGTAGACAATGATTTACCGGGTCCAGAGAAGATTTTAATCAAAGGTAATGAAAAGAATTAAATATGCCGCAGTTATTCCCCTTCTATTGATTCTATTTCTGGGTGGGGTGAATATCTATAATAAGTTTACCTGGAAGGAACCTACTGACGGAGTTATCTGGAGAGAAACTTCCCAGGGATTGATGGCGGTCAAGATCGAAGAAAACAGTCCGGCAGATTTCGCCGGTATAAAAGAAGGCGATATTCTCTATGAGATCAATAATATCGATGTCAATACCAGAATAGATGTGGCTAGAAACCTCTGGATCTGGGATCAGGAAAACAGAAGAGTTCCTTATCAATTCACACATGAAGTCGATATCATATCACCCAAATTATCCTTGACCAAAAAAAGTGTCAACCCATTGTATTTTTATTTCGCCTTAATTGGTTTTACCACTATTATCATCGCGGTGATAGTATTCGTTAGAGCCAGGCGACCTTACACGATCCCTACAATTTTCTATTTTGTGATTTCCTTTGTTTTTTATTGTTTTTATGTCTTTTCACCCACAGGAAGATTGGATACTTTGGATTCAGTTTTTTACTGGCTGGATAAAACAGCTTTTCTTGTTTTTCCACCTTTGCTTTTTCATTTTTTCCTTCTTTTCCCTAAACGCTCTAAAAGCCTTCGTAAAAAAATCATTTCTATTCACTTACTGTATATTCCGGCTGTAGTTCTTTTACTGGCAAAAATTTTTATATGTCTGCCTAATATTTTTAAATTCAATCAGAGATTCATTCTTCAGTTCCTGGACACTTCGGAAAAACTCGAATTCATACATTTCAGCTTATTTTCCCTATGTACCCTTGTACTTGTACTTTACGATACGATCAAGTCGACAAATCATATTATAAAAAAACAATTAAAATGGCTCTCAAATGGATTAGCCCTTGGTGTCTTACCCTTCACAATCTTTTATGCCTTTCCTTATATCCTGGGTGATATCCCTTCAAAAGCTGCGGAATTGACAGTTGTGCTGCAGGCACTATTACCCCTTACCTTTGTCTACTCGATCTCCAAATACAGGCTCGCCGATCTTGAAGTTATCCTTAAAAAGGCTGTTCCTCTCATTGTTTCGTTTGCATTGATCGCAGTTGTGTATCTTATAGTGAGCACTCAAACAAATCTTTTGCCGGAAAACCGCCTCCAGGCAATTATTTTAGGATTACTGGCGATCGTACTGGGTGCCACTTTATTTACGCCCTTAAAAAGATTATTCCAGTACATCATGGATAGATTAATGTACAAAAGGAGCTTCCAGTACCGTCGAACGCTCTTATCCATCAGTCAAGAGATCAGCCGTGAAAGAAACCTTCAAAAATTATCAGAAGCCATTCTGGAACACATAGCCAATGCTCTTTCTTTAAAATGTATAGCTCTCCTTTTACCGGAAGATAACCGAAAAAATGTTTTTCATATCATGAAACATCAAGGAGAAAAACTCTCCTGCGGACCCTATGTCAAATTTGATCCCCGGTTTTATGAATATTTAAAAGAGAATGAATTTCTCTCATTTTTCTCTTTCTCTGATAAAAAAGATCTCCAGCAAAAATTCGAAGAGATGGAAAAGATCGGCTTTTATCATTTTATGCCCTTAAAGGTAGAAGATAAGATAATCGGTTGTCTCGGTATGGGCAAAAAAACGGATGATACTTATCTCAGCCGGGAAGACTGGGAGCTCCTCAGAACAATCTCATCTCCTGTAGCCCTCGCTCTTGAGAATGCTTATCTTTACAATCAGATCATCGTCAGGGCTCTCGAATTCGAACGCCTAAAGGATTACAGCGAAAACATAATTGAGAGCTTGACAGTGGGAGTAGTCGTTTTGGATAAACGAGGCAAGATCACAGGCTGGAATCGTGTCATGGAAGATACTTTTTCCCGAAAAAAAGAAGAGGTATTAGAAAAGAGCTTGCTGGAATTGTTCGGCAAGAAAAATTACGCAGCGCTATTCCCCTCAGACACCCAACAAGAATACAGAATATTAACAGAAATAACGTTAAATATATATCCGGGTAAAGAAAAAATTTTTGATATCGTGAAAACTCCTCTCTTGGATAATAATATGAATCCTTACGGTACTGTCATTGTATTCGAAGATATAACGGATAAGATCGCTCTTCAGCATCAAGCCCTTCAATCAGAAAAATTAGCCTCTATTGGGCTGCTCTCAGCAGGCGTGGCACATGAGATCAACACTCCTTTAACCGGAATCTCAAGCTATGTCCAACTACTTCAAAAAAAACTTCTGGACAGCCCTCATTCAGAAATATTGAAAAAGATCGACAATCAAACAGAGAGAGTAGCAAGGATAGTGAAAAATCTTCTGAATTTTGCCAGGAATCCTTCTGATTCAGCTTTTCATGAAGTCGATCTCAAAGAAAATCTCCAAGGAATCATTTCACTCATTGACTATAAATTGAAAACAATGAACATTGATCTTCAGCTCAACATCGAACCAGTTAAACCGATCTGGGCTCAGGGTGAACAGCTCCAGCAGGTTTTTATTAACATAATCCTAAATGCTATCGATGCTATGCCGGATGGGGGAACCCTAAAAATAGAGCTCTTCTCAAAAAATAAAACAGCCATCATTAAGATAACGGATACGGGGACCGGGATCAAAGAGCAGTATCTCCCTAATATTTTTGACCCTTTCTTCACTACCAAAGGTGTGGGTAAAGGAACAGGGCTTGGTTTATCCATCAGTTATGCTATTATAAAAGAGCATGAAGGTCAGATCACTGTGGACAGCACACCGGGAAAGGGATCTGTTTTCACCATAAATATTCCCATGAATTTAGAAAAAAAAATTAAAATGAGCGATTCGGCGTATTCATAAATAAAAAACCATGTCACAGAAAAAAACTATTCACATAATTGACGATGAGCCTATTATCCATGAGGTTCTGGCAGAACTTCTTACCTCTGAAGGATATGAAATCGAAAGTTCTTACAGCGGCGAAGAAGCATTAAATAAACATGCCTCACAAACTTTTGATCTTGTCCTGCTTGATCTCCTTATGCCCGGTTTGGACGGATTGACCGTCCTCGAGCGACTCAAGCAGCTCGATCCCTCTAATGTTGTTATCATAATTACAGCTTACGCCTCGGTAGAATCAGCCATTTCAGCCATGAAATCCGGCGCCTTCGACTATGTTCAGAAACCATTTAAACACGATGAGCTTTTATTGAATGTAGCCCGTGCAATTGAACACAAACGTCTCCAGGTAGAAAATATTCATCTGAAAAATCAGCTTAAAAAGACATTTAGTTTTGAAAAAATAATCGGGAAGAGCATTATCATGCAGAACGTGTTTGAAGTCATAAAAGCCGCCGCCCCGACACGAAGCACCATACTTATTCAAGGTGAAAGTGGGACCGGAAAAGAACTGGTCGCCAAAGCGATCCATACCAATAGTGATAGATCTGATTTCCCTTTCATCACAGTAAACAGTGGTTCTCTTCCTCCCGATTTGCTGGAAAGCCATCTATTCGGACATGTTAAAGGAGCTTTTACAGGAGCTGTAAACCAGAAACAAGGTCTTTTTGAAGCAGCCGATAGAGGCACGATTTTTTTCGATGAAATCTCTTCTGTCAATTTAGAAACTCAGGCTAAATTACTGCGGGTAATGCAAGAAAAAGAATTCATGCGTTTGGGGGGCACAAAAACAATCAAAGTTGACGTTCGAGTGATTGCCGCCACAAATACAGATCTTGAAGATATGATAAAAGCCAATAGATTTCGGGAAGACCTTTTTTACCGTTTAAATGTTATTATGATAGAACTGCCACCTTTAAGGGATAGAAAAGAGGATATTCCTCTGCTTGTAAAGCATTTCATAGACCATTACAGCCTCGAAAATAACAAAGAAATACAGGGTGTTGATAATGATGTCCTGGAAATATTAGATTCCTACAATTGGCCCGGTAATATTCGAGAATTGGAAAACCTGATAGAGAGGGCGGTGGTACTGACACGGGAACCCCGAATATCAAAGGCTAATTTACCCCCCTTTTTACTGAATCCAGTTCAAAAAAACGATTCATCCTTTCTTGAAATAAATTCGGATCTAAGCCTGAAAGAACAAACTGAAATACTTCAAAAAAAAGTCATATATAATGCCCTAAAAAGATCCAAAGGAATCCAGAAGAGGGCTGCAGCTATTCTTGGAGTTAAACCAACCACCTTGAATGAAATGATCAAAAGGCTGGGAATCGATTCATCTGAATAAAGCAGGAACCCTTTCCTTATTATTTATCCTAATATTTTTTGGTTTATGGAGAGTATTAAAGGTATAGTATTCTGTCATCCTATCGACGACCACCCTTTTCTCCATTTTTTCCCCTTTTTCCTCCCACGCAATAAAAAGCGGAAACACAAAACGCTCTTTTAGTTGTGCTACTCTAATGCTCAGTTCATATCCATTTTTATTTTTATTTATTGAGTAGTCGGTTCTTAACTCGGGCAAATGGTATGAATATAACCATTGATCGAAAAAAACAGATAAATCGCGGTCCGTAATATCCTGGAAGGTCCGGATGAAATCATATGTTCTTGCAGACATGAATTTAAAATTTCGGTAAAACTTCTGCAGCCCATAAAAAAACAGATCTTCCCCTATAAGATCTTTCAACATAAAGAGAACAAGAGCAGCTTTATTGTAGATGATCGCCTGGTAGGCATCGAAATCAAAATAGCTTATTCGGGAGCCCATTGTAATGGCCCCCCATTCTGAATACTTTTTCACTGATTTGTTAAGCCTTTCCATAATTTTTTCATAAACCTTATCTCCATACTTTTCTGCCAAATATATTACAGAAGCGAATTGAGCTAATCCCTCACTCAACCATTGGTCACTATAAGAATCCCATCCCAGACTTTGTCCCCACCACTGGTGAGCGATCTCATGGGAAATATAATACTCCTTCCATCTAGAAAGATCGATGGGGCTGGAAAATTTCAGTTTATACTCGATATCCGGCCGGATGGGAGGTTGATTCAAAACAATAAATGAAGCAGGACTATGCCCTCCGAATGTATTCCAAGTTCTCTGTACTAAGCTTAATTTCTCATAGGGGAAAATACCGAATTTTTCTTGATAAAATCTTACAATATCATGGGATTCACTTAGGACATCAAACTGATAATTTCTGGAATCAACGGTTCTATATAAATTGATCATTGGAGAACCATTGTCTCCATCGAATTTCCGGAATTTTCCCACAATAAAGGATAGATACCTAACCGGTTTATCTATTTCAAAAACAAAGACCGAATTACCGACATTTTCGAGATCCTCAACTCTTTCCATGTCCAGGATTTTGGATTTTTCAACCAGACTTCCATTGGATATACAGGAATATCGTGGAGGCACAAAAACCCTGAGCCGGGCAGTAAAAAAATCATCTTCTGATGGAGAAGGATACCAATACATGGATTGACTGAACAGATACGTATCAAACGTAAATGGAATGAGATTATATGATTCAGATACCTGAGAGATTGTGATAACATCGCTCATTTGTCGCTCAGTTTCGATCTTGCCCCGGTAAAACACATCAATAAAAAAATCCTCTCCTCGGGGCGGAAAATTTAAAAAATAAACATATAAGGTTTTTCTCAGTTTATCTTGAGTATAATACATGGTGTAGTTGTCTTCATCCGCAATGCGTAAAATTTCTATATTTGAATTGATCTTGAGCTTTATACCATCGAGTGAATTGACCATTGAAATCAGATTGATCCGTGCTTTCCCGGAAATAAAAGATTCATTAGGATTGAAATCGATATCGATTTGATAGTCTTTTATTCTATATTTTTCCCCAAATTGAATGAACAGTGTCCGCTTGCCTTCTGACATCTGAGGTGAATATAGATTTAAGATCCGGCCTTCAGACCACTGGAAAAGATTGATCTCTTCCTCGGCAAAAGGGGAATAAATATAGGTGAAAATCCCCTGTTTCTTTGTTTCAAATTCAAAGACCGTCTCCTCTCCTTGGGGCAAAAAAGAGAGTAATTCATTATTTAGAGAATTTTGGATGGTAAATGAACGGGAATAATGTTTGGTAAATAAAGAATAAGCTTTTTTCTTTTCTGATTCATTGACTGGCTCATAGAACTCTTTCTTTTTCTTGATGGTCACATTATTTTCAAAGAAATTATTAGAAAACCGCAGATAAGCATATTCCAGTTCGTCTTCCAGGGTTCTGGTTTTAAAGACTAGTTCAAGTTGATGTTTTTCCCGGTCGAGAGATGGAGAAAACCATATTTTCCCCTCTCCGATCACAATAAGTGCGGTTTCTAAATCAGGAAGATTATCATAGAAGACCAATGCATCACGGAACTGAAGTTTTATGTCATGATGGGTTATTTCAAAAAAATCAACTTTTTCAACTCTTTCCGAAGGCATATTGATCTTATATAAATCTTTGCTGCTGCCGTAATCCTGCTTGTCCGTCAACTGCCATTTCTCATCACTGAAACTGGCTTTCAATGCCCAATTCTCAATGTACACGCTTGACTCATTTTCGAACATTACTCTCAAAACAATATCCGCCTGGCCCGGACTTGTTTCGCGATGGAACACTTTAAAAACCGAGATAGCCGTCATCCCCAGGTCATTCATCATACTCTTGAGTACAGCTTCTTCTGTATGCCTTAAATCAGGTGAAAATAAGGAATAATAATCAAGAAAATTCTTTGATTGTAGTGACTCGCGGATGTTTTTTATAAATTCATCAACATCTGGACGTTCAGAGAGGGAATAACCTAAAAATGAGCAGAAAAAATACAAGACCAGAAGAGTCCATACAATTCTTATCGAAGGGAAGTTCCTCATATTTAATATTTTAGCAGAAATAGGGATTTATTTATAGATGGGATTACCCCAGACAAAATTTATCATCAAGCAGAATTAAGCGAAATTTTTGCTTTTTTTTTCAGGAGATCTTTTGATTTTTCGAATTAGTCTGTCAGGTTAAGACACTCCCCCCTGGTCCTTGGACATTTTTAGATTTCTTCTATTCCGGTTGAACTCTTCTTCCCATGTGATAAAACTATGGAAATACACATTGTCATCTTCATGAATGCCTCGCGTTATTTCAGTTATGTGTGATGAGGTCGCCCCAAAAGCTTCAATTGCATAAAACAAACCCTTTTCGGGGTCAACCGTGTCTCCGCAAGTGTAAAAATCAAGGGCTCCATATCTATATTCCGGCCATGTATGTGTGGAAATATGTGATTCTGAGATCACAACAATTCCACTTACTCCCGAGGGTGGAAGCCGGTTAAATGAAACTGCCCAAACTGTTGCTCCGGCTAATTCAGCAGCTTTAACCAGAATTTGTTGTACTTTAGCTACGTTCCCGATTATTTCCGGATCACACCCTGATGCCTCAGCAATATAATGATGACCTATTGTATCAAATACTTTTTCTTCCATAACAAATCTCCTTCCAAAAAAACCAGCTATGATTTTATGCCTATTCAGGATAAAAATGCAATTTATAATTATAATCATTTGTTAATATTGATTCAATTAAAAAATGCTGCGTCGCCTTGAAAAGACTTCGGCTCGCCCCACCCATCTTAACTCAAGGAAGCGGAATTTTCGTTCTTGGCGAATTCTCGAAGTAACATGGATTATTTGCGCGTCGAGGTTAGTCCAAACACAAGATGCCTCGAGTGAAGATGTATGTGTAATACCTCGAACTCGGGGCAGTGAAGTGTTTGGGCTGAGATCGGCGCGCCCCTCCTTCCCATTCTCTCCCTCCCGCCTTCCCTTAAGCAGAACGTAATTATCGATTAGCAAATTAACGCTATGCATGAATCATTAGCGGCCCGAGGTTGCTGCTAGACGAATTAACGAAGTTGTCTGGAGCATTAGCGGATCAAGGTTAGTGCAAATACAAAACGCATCGATTGAAGATGTAGTATACTACCTCGAAATCGATGCGGGGAAGTATTTGTGCTGAGATTGGTCCGCCTAAAAGGTAAAAGAGGCCGATAATAAATTTAAAAGGGATAACGTTCCCTCCTAAATTTTAGATTATTGGATGAAAGATATTACCAAATGAATATATTTTTTGGCTGTCATCGGCCTATTTTACTAATGCTTCAGACCGGGATGGTGCGTTCTTCCTTGACGATGTTAAGGACGATATGCGTAACCGATCTATCGATATTTTCCTGTGCTAAAAGCATTTTGATAAAATCGTTTAAATCCTCCCGGTCTTTGAAGTATCCCAGCACGATAGAATCCCATTCGCCAGTAATATCATAAATAGCTCTAGCTCTTGGATCCTTGGCGATCGATCTTTGCGTTTCAATAAGTTTGCCTTGCGAGATACGCAAGGCAATAATCGCGATCAAATGAAATCCAAAATAATCTTGATCAACATCAGGAATATAACCTCTGATTACAGTGGCAGATTCTAATTTTTTTATATGATTTATAACGGAATTAACCGAAGTTCCCGTCTCTTTGGCTATCTCTCGAAAACTTTTCCTGGCATTCTGATTAAGAATTCTGATTATTTTTCTATCTATAGATTCTTCCATGCTTCCTCCTTTTAATCGTTACAATAAATTAATAAATTAATCACATATGAGCAAATAATATTGGATAATACTTGACAATTATATATTATTGTTGATAAATAAACAACATATGTTTTTCATTCCCTTTAAAAAGGAGAAGCCACAAATGGCAGAAGAAAAATTAAAATATTTTGGATTTGACAGTAAAGATGAAGTATTGAAGACAGTTTCAGATCCGTCCAACAATATTCAATTTATCCGGATCTTTTTCCCGGATATTCTGGGTAGAAACATGGATTTTTCTATCCCCTCCTATGAATTAGAACAAGCTTTCAACGAAGGAAAAGGATTTGACGGCTCTTCGGTTGAAGGATTTGTAAGGATCGAGGAAAGCGATCTGATCATTATTCCAGATCCGACTACCTTCAGAGTGCTGCCGTGGAATTATGGGGGGTTTGAAGAACAAACAAGCTGGAAAGAAGCAATTATGTTTGGAGATATATATACACCTGAAGGGAATCCCTATGAAGGAGATTCACGTTTTGTATTAAAAAAAGTACTTGAAAGAGGCCGGAAAGAATTCGGTATCGATGAAATTAAAGTCGGACCAGAGTTGGAATTTTTTATATTTCCAAGTAGAGAAGAAGCACGCCCTCTAGATAAAGGAGGCTACTTTTTTGGAGGACGACATGGTGAATTAAGAAAAGAAATTCAGTTGCTGCTTAACCGTATGGGAATAAAATCCGAGTATGACCATCATGAAGTCGCCAATGGTCAGCATGAGATCGACCTAAGATACTGCAACGCTCTGGAAATGGCAGATATATGTGTTATTTTCAGATACTTGGTGAAAAAGGTGGCGCGCATGCACAAGCTTTACGCGACTTTCATGCCAAAACCTCTAAACGCTCAGAATGGAAGCGGAATGCATGTCCACCAATCTCTCTGGAATAAAGGGAAAAACATTTTTTTCAGCTCAAAGGATCCCTTTCACCTCTCTGAAACTGCCTATCGATACATCTCAGGATTGATGGTGCATGCCCGTGAAATGTCGGCTGTGTTGAATCAATGGGTCAACTCCTTTAAACGCTTGATAGAAGGTTATGAAGCGCCGGTGTATATAGCTTGGGGCCAGAAAAATCGTTCCGCTTATATCCGGGTACCCGAATACCAGCCAGGTAAAGAAAAGGCCACCAGAATAGAACTTCGGTCTCCTGACCCATCCTGTAATCTTTACCTTGCCATGGCTGTCATGTTTTCAGCAGGGATGGAAGGCATCAGGAAAGAATATGACGCCATCGATCCCGTTGATGAAAACATCTATCACATGAGCAGTTCACGACAAAAAACTCACAAGATCAAAACCCTGCCAGGCAATCTCTCGGAAGCAATTAAAACTATGGAAAAAAGCGATCTATTGAGATCGACCCTCGGCTCCCATATATTCAATACTTTCATTCTAAATAAAAAATGGGAGATCAACGAATACAACAAAAACGTGACCAAAGAATTTGAAAAACAGGTCTCTGATTACGAGATCAGCCGCTACCTGTCGGTGATGTAACCTCTTTCTCGGGTAAGACCTCTGTTCCGCTGGATGATACGGTTATTTCATTAGCCTGAACTATTCATAAAAAATGCCGATGGTGCTATTAAACAATTTATTATCAAAATGTTGAAATATTTTCCACAAAAACCTTTTTATTCAGATTGTGATTTACAATATCCATTTTATATCGGCATTTTTTTTCTAAAGGCGAGCCGAAGTTCATTCAAGGGCCCGGGTGCGAGGGCGTTGCGGCGGGTTCGCGGTGGACACCCAA
>CAZLBV010000348.1:0-2983 GCA_964557845.1 uncultured Eubacteriales bacterium
TATTATGAAGGTCCTTTAGAAACTCATCCACATCTGCCTCCACTTTATCATCTGGAACATCTTCACACATCTCTTTTATATGACCAATGACATCGTCTCGGGTCCGGGGATGAGCGGTTAAAAATTTCCAGATAAGCTGTCCGATTGGATTTATGATCTGTAAAGCATCCGTATCCGGATTGAATAGTAGGGCTCCATCTTCATTTTCTTCCCGAAACGATACATCGGGGTTGGCCAAAAAGTTCGTTTTCTTTTCCATTTTTCGTCTCCCATTCATTCTGAGTTTTACTATTGGTTTGAGAACGCCCTTTGAACCCATCTCATCCACAAGTCTTAAAATATCCTCTCTGGCTTCTTCTTCTGATATTCTAAAGTTCAGGGCCGTAGATTTAATGATCTTTTTTAGATTTTGCTTTCCATCCATCATTTCAAGAATCTTTCTGGCGGTTTTATTAATTTCAATTAGCTGAAGCTGCTTGCATAAAAAAACCAGAGAACCATCATCGAAATCCTCAATGGCTGCTTCTTCATGAAGTACATAACGAAAATTTTCATTCAATTTGATCATAGTATCTATCTTAAATTACATTTTTTTATCTGTTGATATAAGTGTCAATAATAATAGGAAATTATCAATCGGCTTTCCAAGGGACGTTTTCTGAGGTCAATCCAGTTTCTTCTAAGAACCGTTTATAGCAATCATGCGGATTAGCCCGGTTGAAATCTCCGGTCATGGTATAAGCCAATCCCGGACAGCTTCCATTGCAGTAAGGGGCCCATTCACAATCTTCGCATCCCGGGACTTCCTGCATGGGAATCTTGCGGCGGTCTTTAAGCGCCTGGAGAGTGGGATGGATTTGCCAGATGGTTTTAATGGAATCTCGATTGATCTTACCCATTTCTAATTCGGAAAGCATGTTGCAGGGCGCGATCACTCCATCATGATGAACCGCCAGTTTGTTATACATGCAGCCGCAGGCTGTCAGATATCCCATATGCCAGCGTTTAGTCTTCTCTCCGGTTTTTCTAGCCCTTTCCATATCTCCATAGGATTTCCATTTAGCCAGTGGCCCGGCACTAGCATTGATCCTACCGTTATATTTTTGTTCCAGTCTATGCATGGTTATTATGGCTTGCAGCTGCTGTTTGGGTGTCAGAACAATAGTGGACTGGTTATCGCATCCTGCACCCATGGGCATGGCATCATTGGTTCCAAAGCTGTGCAGGCCCACATCTTCCAGCAGGAGCCGGGCAATATTATCCAAGTCATCCACATTATTGCGGTTAATGGTGACACGGCTGGTTACTGGATAATTGGCTTCTTTAAGCAGCCGCAGGCCTCGAATGGACCGGGCAAAAGCCCCTGGACCCCGGCTTTTGTCATGAACCTCGGGGCAGGAACCGTCAATGGAAACTTGAATGGAATTTAATCTCAGTCGGCGTTTCCCTTTCTCGAATTCCTGCAAAGTCTTCTCAGTAATCAGAGTACCATTGGATAAAATAGAGTATCTCATCCGGTTTTCAATCAGATAATCGATCAGTTCCCAGAGTTCTTTTCTGACAAACACCTCACCGCCACTCAATGTCAGATTGCGAACCGCCAGTATTCCCAGCTCATCGAAAAATGTAAACCAATCTTCTTTGGGCAGGTCTGGACGGTCATGCATTTCATGGGCATAAAAACAATACTCACAGTGTAGATTGCATTTTCCGGTGATTGAAATATCAAACTCGCCTGGCCGGTCGCTGCATTGAGGGTATTCACCAATGGATTCGGCCACAACATTCTCTGGAGTCATCCCTACAAAGCCATCCTTGGCAAGCTCTTTTAAAAACGAAACCGTATCCTGAAGTACAACATCCTGGGATGGGGATTCGAATTGCTCCAATATAGTCTTGGCCAAATCATTAGCATTATTTTTGCCGTTCAGTCTCTGCCAGATAAAAAAACCCGTAGGATTCAGGTATTTCTCCCTTCCGGTATCCGGATTGAAAAGAACGGCGTTGTCTCCACTCAGGCAAACAGAGACTTCTTTTGACCTCACATAAGGATTCTTCATATAAAAAGAATCGCCCTCAGGAATTGCCATGTTTTTGTTGCTTCCTTTGAATCCAGTCAGTTAGAATCGCTCATTGCGTGCTCTCTCTGACTGGAAACCTTTAAAAACATTTTATAGTGAATTATCTCCAAAATGTCAAGAAACTACACCTCTTCCCCTCACCTTTCCCCGATGAAGTTTCCCCGTTTTTTCTTAACATTCGAATAATACGGTTAAAGGATATGTATAATTCCCGAAGAAAGCCCTCCGCAGCAGCACGGGCATGGTCTCTCGAGTGAAACTCGAGGGGAGTGCTGTGAGGACTGGAAGTGGGTTTTCCTCGCTTGGGGAAAACCACGTCTTTCTGAGGGATTTATACATGTCCTTTACCGTCCTCTTGCTTCGTGATCCCAAAAAATGGGGGAACTTCTGTCCATTTTTCCTTGACAGCATTTTGCGTTATACCTAAACTATTAGGTTCATGCCTAAATTTATATCAATATCATCATAATCCGGAGGTATCATATGAAAACCATTCGTCTGGTCGAGGTCAGAGACAAGATCAAAGACCTCGTACAGGAAGCTAATTTTGTTCTTCAGGACGACGTTCTAAAAGTCATCAATGAAATGAAAACCAAGGAAGTATCTCCCGCTGGAATCGCCGTGTTCGATCAGATCCTGGAAAATGCTGAGATCGCCAAAAACGAAAAGCTCGGCCTCTGCCAGGATACCGGCCTGGCCGTATTTTTTGTGGAGATCGGCGAGGATGTCCGCCTCGAAAAAGGGGACGGACTGAACAGCCTCAGAGAGGCTATTACTGAAGGTGAAAAAGCTGGATATCAGGAAGGTTACCTGCGCAAATCAGTGGTGGAAGCCCCCATCCGACGGAAAAATACCGGGGACAATTCCCCTGCCTCCACACACTGGGAACTGGAGCCTGGTGA
>CAZLBV010000349.1:0-16666 GCA_964557845.1 uncultured Eubacteriales bacterium
AACATAGATTAAAGAAAAATAAAGAAAGGCTTTTATTTAATGAAATGGTAGAAGAGTATTATATAGAAAAAGCGGAAAAGCGTTCTTTAGATCGAGACAAAGCAAGTTTTAAAAATCTTCTGCCTGAATTCCAGAATAGATTAATAGATACAATTACAAGAAAAGATATTAAATCATATATAACCAAGCGAAAGCTGAAAGTTTCAGGGGCAACAATAAACCGTGAAGTTGCCTGTCTAAGACATATGTTTAATGTTGCCATAGAAAAGGGCTATGTTGAAAATAATCCAGCGAAAAGAATTGAAAAGCAAAAAGAAGCACCCTTGAGACATAAATATATTTTTTCAGAAGATGAGATCATGCGGTTAATAGAAGCCGCCTCAATGCATTTAAGGCCGATTTTATTATTAGCCTTTGGCACAGGACTCCGCAAAGGTGACTTGTTAGGGCTTCGATGGAAAGACATTGATTTTGATCATGGAATAATTACGGTTTACATGCAGAAAACAGAAAGTTATGTTGAAATTCCTATGATACCGATGATTAGACGTTTACTTGAAAATATGAAAATTGAATCAAATTCTGAATACGTGCTTACTTATAAAAATAAACAAATAGGGGATATTAAAAGAACTTTTCAAACTGCCTTAAAAGAATCCGGATTAAAAGAAAAAGGTTATCGCTTCCATGACACAAGAAGAACATTCGCAAGCATGCTATATAATCAAGGAAATCATTTATTTAAAATTCAACAGCTATTAGGTCATAAAAGCGTATTGACTACAGAACGTTATTTAGGCGTTAAGTTTAAAGAGACAAAGCAGGCTATGCAAACCTTGAATGAACCGCTTGCCAAAGCATTTATTGAAAATAACTTCACAATTACTGCACAGGCGCCGGTTAAAGTGCCCGTAAAGCGTTTAGAATCAGTTAATTAATAAAGTAGGTAGTTGTCCTTCGAATCCAAAGGTCGGGGGTTCAAATCCCTCCGGGCGTGCTCTTCTTATCCGCTTATTTTTCCGGCAACACAAACTCGTAATCAATAAAGCATTGTATGTTGCTGGTGTAACGGGAGGTGTATTCTGGATTCTGAATGGTTACACAGAGACGGTATTTTTTATCGGATTGGAATATTTTACCTTTCTTCGTTTTCATCTTGACAGTGTAATGATCTGTATTGATTTTATAGGCCGGGTGCCAACCCTCTGCTATGCGCTCTTCATTTTCATCTATGATGGTGTGGTAGAGATACTCATATTCCGGTGCTCTCCGGATCTTAAATTCAATTTCATCAGAAGAGAAATTCTCCACACTTATTAATGAATCCGGATGTTTAAGGCCGTGGTAGAAGTGTAGATTTTCGTTTTTTTGATGATGAGTATTCATTTGGGTGGCACAGGCGGAAAGACCTATAAATAGAAGGATAGTTAAAATGAAAGTTAGGTATTTTCTCATGGTTATCTCCATCGCTCATTTTAAAAGCAAGTTTTATACCAAATAATTATAGAGGGAGGGATAAAAAACTAGCTTATTTCTGTCCTGAATTGATGACGGATGAAGTGTTTTTGAACCATTTTTTATAAAGGAGTAAATGGGTCAATCTTGTTTTATTTTCTCTATGGGTTTCTTGAGTTAGGGATTGAAATAGATTTTATTCAAAGATGCGATAAAGCTCAAACCAAGGTAAAGCAGTAATCCTATCTGTTATTTTCCTGGGTTTGTCACCTAAAAAAATAAGATAGCCTTTGGACGTTTTTTCTTGATTTTCATTCATGAAAAGCTCAAGATGATTTATGTGTTTTAATTGAGGATTTTCTATGAATTTCACTTCTATGGGAATCCACTGATTTTTTTGCTCTACGATCCAATCTATTTCTGGCCCGTTGTGGTCTCGCCAGTAATAGATGTTTCCGGGGAGATTCCGGCTTCTCAAGTATCTGATCAATGAAAGCCCGATACATTCTTCAAATCTTTGGCCCCATTCTTCACGCGTGATTCCCTCACGTGTTAGGAGTTGGGCGGCAGCATTTCTAATCCCCAGATCAAAAAAAAGATATTTACATGCTTTTGACAGTTTTCTCCTGCTGCCTGAGGGAATAAGAGGATGGATTCTTTCAACGATCATACAGTCATATAATATTTCATAAAATGTTGATATAGTATGGTGAGATACGCCAACATCCTGAGATAATGCCCGGAAACTGAGAATCCTGCCTGAATTCTCTGCAGCTAATCTTAGAAAGTTTCCAAAGATTCCGATGTTTCTAACGAGTGTCTCCATTCTTATTTCTTCTTCCAGAAATGTTTCTGAGTAAGAGCGCAGTAAATTCTCTACAAGATGAAAATTTCGGTTTTCTGTAAGAAGGGCGATCTCAGGCATGTCTCCATATATGAGAATGTTTTTCAGTGAATTAATCGATTTGAAATCTCTTGAGAAAGATTTTCTCTCCTCAATGTCAAAAGGATCAAGTCGATATGTTATGGCTCGTCCTGCTAATAAGTTGACATTTTTTCTTCGCAGTTTTCTGGCAGAAGATCCCGTTATTAAAAAAACCAGCTTGTATCGATCGATCATATACTGAACTTCATCCAGAATTTCTGGAACCTTTTGCACTTCGTCTATAATCACAATCTCAGGGGAAAATGCTTCAATTTCCTGCCGGATGGTTTCTGGTTTTTGTTCTGCCCTCTGTCTGAGTCGGATATCAAGAAAAGAGTAATTTAAAACATTTTTATACTGTTTAGATATGTGGGTGAGCAGAGTTGTTTTTCCTGTCTGCCTGGGACCAAATAAAAAAAATGATTTTCTTTGATTTATGGTTTTATTTAGCTCATTTTCAAGATTTCTTAATATCATTATTCCCAATTTAGGCGAAAATGGGAAGTTTGTCAACCAGTTTATGGAGCAATTACTGTCATAGAAAAGGCACTCGAAATCCCTCCGATCGATGTTGGATCCACACTACAACGCACGCGGGAGATCCGGGAGTTGACAGCCCAATACCGCCTTCGAGATGAAGATCTTAAACAATAGAAAAATGAAGGCAGAAAATGATAGTTGTGGATTCGAATATCATCATTTACATTTGCCACTATAATGAAAAATGGCCGTGACTATTTTTCATTAGACTGAAAAATAGTCAGATTTCTGTCGAGGCGATAATAATTATTAGCTAATTAAAATAGGGATTCTGTTAATTTAGGGTTTGTGTCTGCGGGTGAATCGTTCTATAATTCCTTGTTTAAGCATTGGAAAAATAATTATTTTTATATGGAGGATCTCATGTCAGATAAAAAGATTCATCAAAAATTATTTATTTTACTTTCAGTTATTTTTCTTATCTTCCCGATTACATTAAAAACCTGGGGACAGGAGCATCCCAACCAGTTCCGGCAACTGGACTCGATCCTGCCTTCTCCAAATGAATACCGCACGGCCTCAGGTGCCCCCGGACATGCTTACTGGCAGCAGCAGGTTGATTATGATATGGAGATCACTCTGGATGATGGACATCAGCGGATCTCTGGAATAGAGACTATTGTTTATCACAACAATTCCCCTGATCCACTTTCTTATCTCTGGCTGCAGTTGGATCAGAACCGGCGTGCCCAAGATTCCATCTCCATGCTGACTGCTGCCGGACGATTGTCTGAGACCATGAGCTTTCGTGCTTTGGCCCAGCTCCACGATGATTTCGACGGCGGATTTAAGATCGAAAAAGTGGAGGATACAAGCGGAAACGATCTCTCCTATACCATAGTCCACACCATGATGCGGGTGGATATGCCCGAGGCACTCGAGCCCGAAGGTTCCTTTTCCTTCAAGATCAAGTGGTGGTACAACATCAATGACCGCACCAAACAAGGCGGACGCTCCGGATGTGAGTTTTATGACAAGGATGGCAATTATGTCTATGCCATCGCCCAGTTTTTCCCCCGGCTGGCTGTATACAATGAGGCCATTGGCTGGCAGCATAAGCAGTTTCTGGGAAGCGGGGAATTTGCCTTGCCCTTCGGTAACTATAAAGTTGCCATTACGGTTCCGGCTGATCACATTGTAGGGGCCACCGGTGAACTTAAAAATGCCAACATGGTGTTGACACAACTGCAGCAGCAAAGGCTTGATAAAGCACGCCAAGGTACACAAGCTCCGGTTCTGATCGTTACACAGGAGGAGGCAGAGGCTAATGAAAAATCATCTTCAAAGGAGTTTAAAACCTGGATATTCGAGGCGGAAAATGTAAGAGATTTTGCTTTTGCTAGCTCCCGGAAATTCATCTGGGACGCATATGCATCAAAATTTGGGGAGCGGGTGGTCCTGAATATGTCCTTTTATCCCAAAGAAGGTAATCCTCTCTGGGGAAAATACTCCACCCGGGCTGTGGCGCACGCTGTCGAGGTTTACTCCCGTTTTACTTTCGACTATCCCTATCCGGTGGCTATTTCAGTGCTGTCCAGCAGAGGCGGCGGGATGGAGTATCCCATGGTCTCTTTCAACGGTGGCAAGCCCGAACCTGACGGGACCTATTCCAAAAGACTGAAATACAGCCTTATAGGCGTTATTATCCATGAAGTGGGGCACAATTTTTTCCCAATGATCGTTAATTCTGATGAGCGGCAGTGGGGCTGGATGGACGAAGGGATGAATACTTTTATGGAATACCTGGCTGAGCAGGAATGGAGCCGAAATTTCCCCGATAGAAACGGACCGGCTTTTACGGTCATAGATTTCATGAAGGAACATGATGCTCAAACCTGTCCGATTATGACCGGTTCGGATATCGACAATAACTATGGAGCCAATGCTTATAACAAAACTTCTGCCGGACTGAATATCCTGCGGGAGACCATTCTCGGCCGGGAGCTTTTTGATTATGCCTTTAAGGAATATTCCCGGCGCTGGATGTTCAAGCATCCTACTCCGGCTGATTTTTTCCGGACCATGGAGGATGCTACTGGAATGGATCTGGACTGGTTCTGGCGGGGCTGGTTTTACGGTACAGATCATGTGGATATCGCACTAAAAGATGTCAAATGGTTTAAAGCCAGCACCGGTGATCCCAAGCTGGATAAGGCATTTCTCTTGGAAAAGGAAAATCGAATCCGGCAGCGTTATATTAGCAATATTCGTAACGCCAAGGAAATTGCCGAGACTGCGGTTGAAAAGGATGAATCCCTCAAGGATTTTTACGACAAATACGATCCCAAAGAAGTTTATCCCCTGGATGAAAAGGAATATAAGGAGTATCTGGCCTCGCTTACAGAGGAAGAGAAGGCATTGCTTCAGATTGGCTGCAATTATTATGAGCTCGATTTTGCCAATCTTGGCGGGATGGTTATGCCGCTTATCTTAAAATTTGTCTATGCGGACGGGACTGAGGAGATCAAGCGCATCCAGGCTGAGATCTGGAGGCGTAACAATGACCGTGTATCCAAAGTTTTTGTGACAGAAAAAGAGATAAAATCCATCCTTCTGGATCCTTTCCTCGAGACGGCTGATGTGGACGAGCGCAATAACCATTGGACTATTCAGGGAGGACCCGAATACTTCAAGGTGGAAAAAGACAAAGACCAAAATCCCTTAAACACCATGCAGCGAGCCAGGAAGAAGTAAATTGAAATAAAGATCCGAGAGTACCTAACCTGGATTATTCACGGACCGAGGTTGGTGCAAACACAAGCTGCCTCGAGTGAAGATGTATGAGTAATACTTCGAACTCGGGGCAGTGAAGTGTTTGTGCTGAGATCGGTTCGCCTCAAATAGGTAAAAAATGCCGATATAAAATGAATATTGTAACACACAACCTGAAGAAAAAAGTGTTTCCTGTTAAATATTCAACTCCATGATAATAAATTGTTTATCATTACCATCGGCATTTTTTATGAATAATTCAGGCTAATTCACCGGGTTTTTTATAAAAATCTTTTCTATGGCGAATGGTTTCCAACCAGATATTCTCTTGTTCATCGCAGAAATAGATGATCCGATAATCACCGATCCGCAAAGACCATTCTCCATCCAAAGCCCCTTTTAACTTTTTACCGCAATGAGGATTGTTAGATAGTTTTTCTAATGATTTTTTGACCTGTGGGCGAATTTTATTGGGAATCCTCTCGAAATTTTTCTGAAATGTTCTAGTAAGGTAGAGAGCCATACTTTATTCCTTTTCCGGCTCTTTAGAAAAATAATCCTCATATTTGATATAGTTCCCTTTTTTTATGTCCTCTTTGGCTGATTTTATATCTTCTAAAATATCTTTATCCGCCATTATCTCAAGTGTTTCGATTTCTTCCGGGCTGACCAGGACAGCTTTGGCTTGGGATCGCTGCATAACGATGTAACGGGATCCCTTTTCATGGACCTCCTGAATTTTGCTTGCCAAAGATTTCCGAAGAGAAGATATTCCTATTGTTTTATCCATTATTTTCTCCATTTGTACAATGTATTGTACAATTATAAAGTTTTATTTTGATAAAATCAAGTAATAAAATTGCTGATGGAAATTGATAAAAATAAAGTTAGATAAAATAGATAATGTTTTCAGAGAAGTAAAAGGATAACCTGAAAATAAACTGGTTAGAACTACTATCAGCAATTTTTATGAATAATTCAGGCAAAGAATAGATTTTTCATTTTCATGTTAGTATTATTAATGTAGGGAGGAAAACAGCCATGAAATTTAAACGCGTATTGGGATTGTGTTTGTGTTTGTGTCTTTTGTGGTTTTGTGGAGGAGAGGAAAAGGAGCAAACAGCATCCGCCGTCTCCACAGATTACAACGATCTTGTCCGTCTTTTTAAAGAATTCAGGGAGTATCAAAATCCTGACATGATCAATGGCGTCCCGGATTACACTCAGGAATCCATGACCCAACAGATAGCCGAGCTGACTGAGTACAGACTTAAACTGGATGATATCGATCCTACCGGATGGCCGATCGAGCAAAAGGTAGACTATGAGATCCTCCGTGCCGAGATGAATGGATTGGAATTCGATCACCGTGTTCTCCGCCCCTGGAGCCGTGATCCATCCTTTTATGCGGTTGTGACCACTTATGAACCGGATGTACCGGCCCGGGAAGGGCCTGAAATTTACGGTGTGCTGTATTTTCCTGATTATGAATTTCCACTTGAGGGAGAGCAGAAAGAGGAATTTGCCTTAAAACTCCGGGCAATTCCCGATCTTTTAATCCAGGCGAAAGAGAATTTAACTGATAAAGGAAAAGACCTCTGGTATTACGGAATACAACAAAAGGATCGGGAAATGGGTGTGCTGAACGGACTGTCACAGCGTTTCGCAGAGACCACCCCTGACCTGGTTGTTTTGGTGGATGCCGCCAAAGAGGCGGTAGAGGATTTTAAAGCCTGGCTGGAAGAAGAATACAAATCTATGCCCCAAACCAGCGATGGGATCGGAGTTGAAAATTTCAACTGGTATATGAAACATGTCCATCTAGTGCCCTATGATTGGAAAGAACAGGTTGACATCTGCCGCCGGGAACTGGAACGATCCTGGACAGCTTTGAAACTGGAGGAGATCAGAAACCGCGATCTGCCGCCTTTAAAACCGGCAGAATCCTTAGATGAGCTCCGCAGCCGGTTAAAAGCGGCTGTAGATGAATTTATGAATTTTCTGCGTGACAAGAATATTTTTACGGTCCCTGATTATATGACACTCAGCACCGAGGTTGACTCCTATACCCCCCCGGAGAGGCAGAGCTTTTTTACCATGGTTGAATACCATCACTACCTGGCCCTCCGTCCCCACATGATCCACTGGCTGGAAAAACAGCGGGAGGAGCGAAACGATCATCCCATCCGCGGCGTTCCCCTTTTGTATAATATCTGGGACAGCCGGGCTGAGGGGCTGGCAACCGGATTCGAGGAGATCATGCTGCAGGCCGGTCTGCTGGATGATGTGCCGCGTGTACGGGAGCTTACATATATTTTACTGGCTTTCAGAGCGGCGCGGGCTCTTGGGGATCTTATGGTTCACAGCGGGGATTGGACCGTTCAGGAGGCGGTGGATTTTGCCGTCAAAGCCACACCGCGAGGCTGGGTCAAACCCGACGGCCGCACCATATGGGGTGATATCGGACTTTATCTCAGGCAGCCAGGATACGGGACCAGCTATGTCTACGGCAAGATCCAGTTGGAGCGTTTGATCGCTGACCGTGCCCGCCAGTTGGGTGAGAATTTTCGCCTTCAGGATTTTTTTGATGACTACTTCAGCCGGGGTATTATCCCCGCCTCTCTTCTCCGCTGGGAGATGACCGGATTTGACGATGCCGTCAAGAAGCTGGAGGTAATTGAGTAAAGAATTTCACAAAGAATAAATCAGGATTTCAGCTAAAGGCATTCTTTATTTAGAACCGAAAAGGTTTAGACATTTTTCTGAAAATTTGGATAATAGTAAGAGCAAAGCACATAAGCGCAATTTTAAAGATAGAAAGGAGTTATGTATGAGTTATGAGGAAAGGCTTGAGAATGTAACTGTATTAGGCGCGGCCGGTAAAATGGGATCAGGAATTTTACTCCTGACCGCAGTAGAAATGGCCGACATTAGCCTCAAACCGGAGAACAAGGGCAAGCAGTTTGTCTTGAATGCCATGGATGTATCCCAGGAAGGACTCACCGGTCTTTTGGGCTATATCCGGGCGCAGGCACGAAAATTAGCTGAGAAAAAAACCGTTCTTCTGAGAAAACTGTATGCGGACCGGGCAGATCTGATCGAAAATTATGATATCATCGATCAGTATATCTTTGATGTTATGGAGAAGATCCGTCCCACCACCAGGCTCGAGCCTGCATATGAATCCACATTGATCTTTGAAGCTATCAATGAAAATCCTGATCTCAAAATTAAAGTTCTCTCTGATATTGAGAAAAACAATTCCAAATCCCCCTGGTATTTCACCAACACCTCCTCTATTCCCATCCATCTTTTGGATGAGAGATCCGGCTTGGAAGGCAGGATCCTGGGTTTTCATTTTTATAATCCCCCGGCTGTTCAGCGCCTGGTCGAGCTGATCGTGACGGATAAAACGAAAAAAGATGTTGTAGATTTCGCGAATGAATATGCCAAGAATCTGCGGAAGACCATTGTTCCTTCCAATGATTTCGCCGGGTTCATCGGTAACGGACACTTCATGCGGGATGCTCTTTATGCCATGAGCGAAGTCGACCGCCTCACTCAGGAAATGCCCTATGTTGAGGCTGTTTACACCATTAACCGTATCTCCCAGGAATTTCTGGTCAGGCCCATGGGCATTTTTCAACTGATCGATTATGTCGGGATCGACGTATGTCAGTTTATCATGAAGGTCATGAATCCCTATCTTCCCGATGAAGATCTCCACAGTCCGCTTCTGGATAAGATGATGGATCTGGGAATAAAAGGCGGACAGAATCCGGATGGTTCACAAAAGAACGGATTCCTCCAGTATGAGAAGGGACGTCCTGTCGGCATCTATGACATCGACAAAAAAGAATATGTGCCAATTTCCGATTTTCAGGAAAAAGCAGATTCCAAGATTGGAAACCCTCCGGAAACAGCAGTCGCCTGGAAAGCAGTGATCGGTGATCCCAATAAGGAAGAAAAACTTACAAAGTATTTCAATGATCTTGCTCAAATGAAAACCTTTGGGGCTGAGCTTGCTCAAAAATATGGGAAAAAGTCTAAAGAGATCGGTTTAAAACTGGTTAATGATAATGTGGCCAACAGTGGAGAGGATGTTAACAAGGTCCTGCTCACAGGTTTTTATCATGCTTACGGCCCTATCAATGATTATTTCGGATAGAAAGGAGCAAAAATGAATAAATTGAGAAAAAAAGTATATATGAGTGCCGGCAACAACACTATTTCTCTGGGAACCGGCCGTAAAGAGTTTAATCCTAGAAAACCCCGGCCAGGATTGGAGCATTATATCAAAGAAGCGGCCGTAGGAACTCTGGAAAAGATCGGTGGTGCCGAAAATGTGGATGAGTGTGTGATCGGGAATTTCATGGCAGCCCGTTTCAACAAACAAGGAGACCTGCCGGGATTTTTCCCCATGGTCGATCCCGGACTCCTGTGGAAACCGGCTACGAGAACAGAAGGGGCTTGCGCTTCCGGAGCACTGGCTTTGATGACCGGGATTAGATCGGTTTTGGCTGAGACTGCAGATGTGGTTTTAACCGTTGGAGTTGAGGTGCAGAATACGGTAAAAGCCATCTATGGAGCAGATATCCTGGCTGGTGCAGGCTGGTTCCAGGACAGAAAAACCGGGCATGCCTATTTTTTCCCCGGACAGTTCAGTGATAGAGCTGGTGCCTATTTTGAAAAATTTGGCCGCGAGAAGACCCGCAAGGGATTTGCCCGCTGGTACAGAAATGCCATCGAAAATGCCCGTCAATGCCCGACGGCTCAGGAATATCACAATAAAACTGCTGACCTGGAAGCCCTGGCTTTGACCGAGCCCAATCCAAAAGTCTTTGTGGATTATCTTAATGTGTTTGATTGTTCTAAAGTCTCGGATGGAGCCTCATCCATTGCCATCTGCTCAGAGGAAGGTTTGGAGAAATGCGGAATCTCAAAAAAAGATGCGGTTGAGATCATCGGCTGGGGGCAGGTTGTCTATAATCTGACTGAACCGCCTAAGGATCCGACAGTGCTGGAGACCACTAAACATGCTGTGGCTAATGCCTTAGAAGCAGCCAAGATCGATATCTCTCAGTTGGGTACGGTCGAGTGCCATGACTGCTTTACCATTGCCGGGATCCTGGCGACCGAAGCAATCGGGTTTGCCGAACATGGAAAAGGGGCTGATTTTGTGGCGGCAGGAAACACAGCCAGAGATGGAAAAATCCCCTTTAATACTACTGGCGGTCTGATCGGATGGGGACATCCAACTGGAGCGACCGGTGTACATCAGGCAGTAACCATCTGGGAGCAGCTTACCGGAAAAGCCGGTGATGCTCAGATTGAAATCTCTGATGACCGCCCTTATGCACTGTCGGTCAATATGGGAGGGAATGATATAACGGTTGTCTCTTTGGTTTATAAGCAGGGCGAATAGCAGAGAATACTCATTTACCAAATGCTGGGAAGCAAACGGTAAGATTTGATTTGACAAAACATCTTTCCTGTTATACTGTGCCCGAAAATGCACACAAGATTAGGGTGAAGGGAAGATGAAAGCTGCCATAAAAAAGGTTTTTCTGATCCTCAGCCTTGTACTAACGGCACTTGTTGTGATGATAGTCACAGCCAGGGTTGTCTCTGACTACTTTATGCAAAGGAGAGTGGCGAATTTTATAGAAGACATGCAGGCAAAAGGAAAAACTCTGGATATAAAGGATTTTAATGTTCCCTGCAGTGATGAGAATAATGCCGCACTTCCCTGGAGAAAGATCGAAAGCGTGTTTTTTCTGGCGGAAGATGAGAGTGAACTCCTGAATTCTACTTATCTTAAAATAATGAAAAAAGAGCCTTTATCCATACCGGAAAAGGCTGGCATCAGGAAAATCATTGCAAATAACGAAACCAGTTTCCTGCATTTTTCAGAGATGCTTTCCAGGCCCTGTTTTAATTATGTGCGCAACTGGGATGAGACCGCTTATGAAATGGAAATCCCCAAGGCTGTTAAGATGATTCAAATGATGAAATTAACCTGCCTGGATATGTACTTGTTAGCACAAGAAGGCCAGTTTGAGGGCTTGATGGAAAGATGGAGAACCAATTACACCTTTTCACAAAAGATCTCGAAAGAACCTTTTTTAATTTCTTTCCTTATCGGCATGGCTATGGCAAGAGGGCAGATTGAACTTCTTAAGATGATCGTTTCTCCTGGTGCTTACGACCTTGATACCTATCAAAGGATAATAAATCAATTAGATCCTTCTTTATGGAGGACAGGTTTCCTGCGTAGTCTTGAAAGTGAACGGGCAATGATATTCGATTGCTATAAAAGAATGGAAAATAATGATACATCTTTATTTAAAGAATTCTATGGAAATTCTGTTGTGGGGTGGCTGGCCCAACCCATTCTTAAAATTGATTTCATGTATGCCATGAATTATTTAGATGAAGCTAGAGATTTGATCCGAAAACACTATTTTGAATCCAAGAATGAATTCACTGATTTTAATAAGCGGATCGAGAATCTTTCTCCATGGCATGTATTCTCATTGATGCTTGTTCCCAATTTTGAGAGTGCTTTCTTGAAAGAACAGGTCCTTGAAGCCAATACAATGGTGGCGGCTGCCGGTACTGCCTGCAATTTATTTTACTTACAGCATGGTTTTTTTCCTGAGAATATATCCATGTTGGTTCCTGAGTTTCTTCCTGGAATCCCCTTAGATCCTTTTTCTGGGCGTCCTCTTATTTATGAAAATATGGGAACTGGATTCAAAATTTACAGTGTTGGATCTAATATGAAAGATGATAATGGTGCCCAGACCTGGGAAATCAATCAGCTTGTTGCAGAAAAGGATGACGATTGGATTTGGGAAGAGAAAATTAAATAAATAATTTCAAATTTTTATAAATTATTTAATCATAATTTATAGCGTGGATTATTCAGGAGTCATTATGTTTTTAATGAAAATTCTTGATGAATTGGTGATGCCGAGTGTTTTTATTTTGGTCTTTATTTTGGTTGGGATTTTACTGCTCAAATTAAAAAAGCGGAAAACAGGATGGATTCTTATTATTAGTGCGATCTTGATCTATTATTTTTTTTCGATAACTCCGGTGGCCGATCTCATAATCGCCCCTCTAGAAAAGAAATATGCACCATTGAACGAAAAAGAACTGGCTGAATATGACACTGTCGTTTTTCTTCTTGGTGGGCCGGAGGGAAATGTCCTCCGTGCCGGTGAAGTGTTTAGAATTTATGCGGCTTGGAAAAAATACCGGGATAAAGATAAACCCTTTAGGGTCATTGTTTCCGGGAGTTATTTACTCCATCCAGGAAAAGAAGAGACTGACCTCGTAAGGAGATATTTTATCGAACGCGGAATACCAGAAGAATATGTGGAATTAGAATATCTATCCAAGACCACCGGGGAATCTGCCCAAGAGGTGAAAAAGTTTAATCTTGATGAATCCTTTTTATTGGTGACATCAGCTTATCATATGTATAGATCGATAAAGGTTTTTAAGAAAGCCGGCCTGGATCCTGTGGCTGCTCCCACTGATTTTAAAAAAGAGAAAAAATATGATATTTTTGATTTTTTCCCTTCAGCAGTTAATCTAAAAAATACAGATCATGCTTTTCATGAGTATTTTGGGCTGCTTTATTATAGTCTAATTTACTAAGGCTCAGATATTCGTTTAGTTTTAATCTCAGATGTTCCTGTTTTTTTAATCGGAAGAAATTTATTTTATCTTCGTCTTAATTTATAATGGATTGTTTTACTGTCATTAATAGTATAACAAAATTTTTCGGTTTTCCCGGAATGACAAGAAAGGAGATCAAATGAAAACATCTAGAATTTTTTCCTTGGTAATGGTTTTATTCATTTTTTTTGCATTAGTCAATTTGGTTAATGCTCAATTCGATCCGCAGCTGTTTTCAGGGCTTAAAGCCAGGTGCATCGGGCCGGCCAACATGAGCGGCCGGATCGGAGCGATCGATGCTGTAGCCGCCAACCCTAATATTATTTATGTGGGCGCGGCCACCGGCGGTCTGTGGAAATCAACTGATCAGGGACTAACCTGGACACCTGTTTTAGATGATCAGCCTGTATCTTCCATAGGCGCCATCGCGATCAATCAATCCAATCCCGACATTGTTTGGGTGGGGACAGGAGAAGCTGCTCCCCGCAATAGTGTCGGCGTCGGCAGGGGCATCTATCTGACCATAGATGGTGGTAAAAACTGGAAGTTCCTGGGTTTGGAGAAAACAGAAAAAGTCAGTAAGATCCTTGTTCATCCCGATGATCCTGATGTGGCCTTTGTAGGCGCCATGGGAACTACCTGGGGAGAAAATCCTGAACGTGGTGTCTATAAAACTACTGATGGAGGCAAAACCTGGGAAAATGTACTCTATGTTGATGAAAAAACTGGAGCTGCTGATTTGTCCATGGATCCTAGCAATCCCAATAAAATTTTGGCAGCCATGTGGGAACACCGCCGATGGCCCTGGTTTTTTAATTCCGGCGGACCGGGCAGCGGTTTGTACTTGACCATAAACGGAGGTAAAACCTGGGAGAGATTAACCGAGAAGAATGGTCTGCCCAAAGGAGACCTGGGAAGGATCGGGATCGCTTTTTCAACCAGTGATCCTGAGATTGTTTATGCTATGGTTGAGGCGACAAGGAATGCCCTTTACCGCTCTGAAGACGGCGGCTATACCTGGTCGATGATAAATAATGAAGAGGATGTGAATAACCGGCCTTTTTATTACTGCCGTATCTGGGTCAATCCAGTCAACGAAAATATTCTTTATGCCCTTCATGGTCAGTTAATGGTCAGCGAGGACGGAGGCAAAGGCTTTAGGCCGTTGGCTTCTTTTAATCAATCCCATTCCGATTACCATGCCATGTGGAACCATCCCAACGGTGACATGATGATCGTAGGAAATGACGGCGGTGTGGTCATCACTTACAACCGGGGCCGGAGCTGGCGATTTGTAAAAAATCTTCCGATAGGACAGTTTTATCACATCAGTTATGATATGGAACTTCCTTATAATGTATATGGTGGGCTTCAAGATAACGGCTCCTGGGTGGGACCGGCGTATGTTTTGACGGAAAGAGTCATCCCCGATTATTTTTGGAAAACCGTAGGAGGCGGCGATGGTTTTGATACCGAGCCTGATCCTGAAAAACCGGGAGCAGGATATGGCATGTCCCAGGGAGGAAATCTCTATTATTTTGATACAGAATTGGGTACAAGCAGGGGAATCGTTCCCACGGAATCTGATGTAAAACACCGGTACAATTGGAATGCAGGCTTTGCGGTTGATCCCTTTGATCCTTCCACTATCTATCTGGGCAGCCAGTTTGTGCATAAAAGTACGGATAAGGGAAGAACGTGGGAGATCATCAGCCCGGATCTGACCACCAATGATCCTGAAAAGCAGAGACAGCATGAAAGCGGGGGGCTGACCCTGGATGTAACCAATGCCGAAAACCATACCACTATTTTGTGTATCGCTCCCAGTCCAGTAAGGAAAGGTATAATCTGGGTCAGCACAGACGATGGTAATATTCAACTGACTCAAGATGGCGGAAAAACCTGGGAGCTTGTCTCCCGGGAATTGACCAGCGGTAAAAAAGGATGGGTGCCTCCGGCAACCTGGGCTCCTCATGTGGAAGCCTCCAAGTTTGATCCTGCCACAGCTTATGTGGTTTTCGATGATCACCGCCGGTCCAACTGGACCACTTATGTCTATAGTACCCGTGATTTCGGGAAAACCTGGAAGAGTCTGGTTACTGAAGAGATAGACGGGTTTGCCCATGTAATTGAAGAGGATACTAAAAATAAGGATCTTCTTTTCCTGGGGACTGAATTCGGTCTATTTGTAAGCTTTAACGGAGGTCAGAACTGGCTGAGATGGACACAAGGCTTTCCCATCGTGCCGGTGCGTGATTTAGCGGTTCATCCGCGGGAAAATGATCTGATTATCGGGACTCATGGCCGGTCGATCTACATTATTGATGATATTTCTCCATTAAGAGAAATTTCAAGTCAGGTGCTGGAGAAAAAACTGCATTTATTTGATGTTCCGGATGCCGTTCAGTTTCAACAGGGAAGAATGAGCGCTTATTTAAGCCCTGGTGATGCATCATATGCAGCTGATAATAAAAATTTTGGGGCCTGTATTACCTATCATCTGATCCCGGCTGAAAAAAAAGCGAGTGAGAAGGAATCTGATTCAGATGATGAAATGCGGCAGCAGATGCTGGAAAGAATGCAGCAGCGGGGAGGATCGGCACGATTCGGCATGGCTGGAATGATGGGGTCTGGATCTTCCCGGGTATCGATTACCATCCTGAACAGTGAAGGAAAAACCATAGGCCGTCTCAATGGGACCGAAAATAAAGGAATAAACCGGGTCTACTGGAATTTCCGGGAGCAGCTGGAAGAAAGAGAAGCCTTATCATCGGGGAGCTTCAGATTCAGGGGAGGTGTGAGCGTACTTCCAGGAGAATATACGGTCAAGATCAAGTATGATGACCAGGAAGAGAGCAAGAATTTGTTGGTTAAATATGATCCCCGTATCCAAGTCGATATGGCGGTGCTGAAGGCCAATTATGAGATGTCGAAAAAAGCCCAGAAATTATCTGAAGTGGTGGGTGATGCTACCAGAGAAATAGAAGCCGCCAAAAAAGCAGTACAGACTATAAAGGAAAATGCCCGCAGTAATCGGTCTCAAGATATGAAAGATCTTCTTAAAGCAGCGGGTGAGTTGGAAAAAAAGCTCAATGAGATGTCAGAGATATTAGATCCTACTCCTCCCAAACAAGGAATTTCCGATCGGTCTGCCGGGTTGAACCGACAGGTTATGATGGCTGTTTACGGCATGATGTCCGGTGGAAATGAGCCTGTCAGCCAGGCCAGCAAGGTAAGATACGAGAAGGCAGAAACGAAATTAAGCGAATTTCTGGTAAAGTACAACGCTCTGTTTCAAACTGATGTCGAGAATTTCAAAAAATTAGTCGAGGAATCAGGCTTCTC
>CAZLBV010000350.1:0-5267 GCA_964557845.1 uncultured Eubacteriales bacterium
GGTCGTTGCCGGGTTTTTTTGTATTAGGCGGATTATTGGCTAATTGAATCATATGTCTCGTACAAATTGAATTCATGCCTTTTCCGTAATTTAAGGTAAAAGATGTTAAGAAGTGCGAGACCTTCGTTTGAGGGGGTATCCTTTCTTAAAACATGTGATCAGGAGAAAAAATGAACATCTACGCAGGTAATTTGTCTTGGGAACTTAATGAAGACGAATTACGACAACTTTTTGAGGAATTTGGGGAGGTATCTTCCGCATCAATCATTAAAGATAAGTTCAGTGGAAGATCCAAGGGATTCGGATTTGTTGAAATGCCTAATAAGGAAGAGGCAGAATCCGCCATTAACTCACTCAATGGAAAAGAAGTAAAGGGCCGCAATCTTAAGGTAAATGAGGCTCGGAGCAGAACGGATGACCGCCGGGATCGTGGATTCGGCGGTGGACGAGGACGGCGCCCGGGTAAGTTTGGAAATCGCCGGTTTTAATTTATATTAGTAATTAATCACATCTAAGGTTGGGGACAAGTACTGAAATAATACATTCAGTGCATGTCCCTACTCTCTAATTGTTGTGTTTTAAGTGTATTAGTCTGGCCTGATTTATTAATTGAAACATCTTCCCTCTTTTAGATAATTCCGGTATGATATCTCTAAAAAAAGGAGAGAGAGAGGATGGTTTCATTATCTAAAAAATTAAAAACAGCCATTTTTATTTCTGTGTTTTTTGCTGGAATAGGATTTAATCCTCTTTGGGCACAGCCGCTGGAGAGCAATGACTGGGAAAATCCAGAGAAGATCTCGGAAAATAAAGAGCCGGGGCATTGTACTTTAATACCTTATGCTAATTTTAACAAAGCGGTTGAAGGGGATCGTTATAATTCAAGCTTTTTTTACTCTCTTAACGGGATCTGGAAATTCAACTGGGTTAAAAAGCCGGCTGACCGGCCGATAGATTTCTATAAAACGGATTATGATACCAGTACTTGGGATGATATCCCGGTTCCCGGCAACTGGCAGCTTCAAGGTTACGGCATACCGATCTATCTTAACAGCCCGTATCCGTTTAAAAAGGATCCTCCCTATATTCAACATGATTACAATCCGGTGGGATCATTCAGAAAAGAATTTACCGTTCCAGAAGGCTGGAAGGGGAGGCAGGTCTTTATCCATTTTGACGGCGTGGAATCCGCTTTTTATCTCTGGGTTAACGGCGAAAAAGTCGGTTACAGCCAGGGCAGCCGAACTCCGGCTGAATTTAATATTACTTCTTTTTTAAACACCGGGTCGAATCTGGTCGCGGTTGAAGTATACCGCTGGTCGGATGGATCCTATCTGGAATGCCAGGATTTCTGGAGACTCTCCGGGATTTTCCGCAATGTTTATCTATTTTCTACACCGGTCGTTCATATCCGGGATTTTGAGGTTTTGACAGAGTTGGACGAGGACTATCAGGATGCCATGCTCAAGGTCAATGCCCGGATTAAAAATTATGGGGATACAGAGGCCAGTGATCACACCTTAGAACTTATCCTGCTTGATGACGAGAATAAACCGGTCCAGGGAGAAATACTCACGGAGGGGCAAAGCGAATACATAGCTCCTGACGCTGAGGGGATAGTAAAAATGAAAGCAGAGATCAAAGATCCTTTGAAATGGTCGGCTGAATACCCCCATCTGTATACGTTTATCCTCCAGATGAAAAACCAGGACGGCGAGATCATCGAAATAGAAAGCGCCAAGGTCGGATTCCGCAAGGTAGAGATCGCCAAAGGACAGCTTCTTGTTAACGGCCAGCCGGTCCTGCTCAAAGGAGTCAATCGGCATGAACATGATCCTTTAACCGGGCATTATGTTACCCGGGAATCCATGCTTCAGGATATCCTGCTTATGAAACAGCACAATATCAACACAGTGCGCACCTGCCATTATCCTGATGATCCCCAATGGTATGAGCTCTGTGATCAATACGGGATCTATCTTATTGATGAAGCCAATATCGAATCCCATGGGATGGGTTACAGGCCGGATGTGACTCTGGCCAATAAACCCGAGTGGAAAAAAGCGCACCTGGACCGGATCATACGGATGGTGGAAAGGGATAAAAATCATCCATCGGTAATCGTCTGGTCCATGGGAAATGAGGCCGGTGACGGGACCAATTTTCAGGCTGCCAGCGAGTGGCTTCGCCGCCGGGATCCTTCCCGTCCGGTTCATTATGAGCGGGCTCAGCTGCGTGCTCATACCGATATCTACTGTCCCATGTATGCTCCGATCGAGCATATCGTTAAGTATGCCCAGGAAAAACAGGACCGGCCGTTGATACTGTGTGAATATGCCCATGCCATGGGAAATTCGGTCGGAAATCTCCAGGATTACTGGGATGAGATCGAAAAGTATGACCATCTCCAGGGTGGGAGTATCTGGGATTGGGTCGATCAGGGGATCGAAAAGATCACACCGAAAGGGGAGAAATACTGGGGTTACGGCGGTGATTTCGGCGATACCTTTCATGACGGGAATTTCTGTATCAATGGTCTGGTGCTTCCTGACCGGAGTGTAACTCCCAAGTTATTAGAGGTAAAAAAGGTCTATCAAAATATAGATTTCAAGGGTGTAGACCTTGATTCCGGAAAAGTTGAGATCAAAAATAAATTCTATTTCACCGATCTTAATGAATTTAAATTTGTCTGGAGATTGTTCGAGGATGGTAAAGAACTGCAGGGGGGAATACTGCCGGCTCTGGAAATGCGGCCTGGAGAGAGCAAAATTTTACTCCTCCATTATAAACGGCCGACTATAAAACCCGGCTCAGAATACTGGCTGCAAATAAGCGCGCATCTAAAAGAAGATACTTCCTGGGCATCTAAAGGATATGAGGTTGCAGCCGAACAGATAAAGCTTTCCTGGTATGAAAAGGCTGCACCTATTGACACCGAAGACCTTCCTCCGATTTCTATGGAAGAAATAGATGATAAAGTATTTATTACCGGCAAGGATTTTAAGATCGAATTCGATAAAACCAGCGGAATGCTTTGCTCTTATTTGCACCAGGGAGAGGAGCTGATCAAGACCGGTCTTAAGCCGAATTTCTGGAGGGCACCGACAGATAATGATTTCGGCAATAATATGGATGAGCGCTGTGCTGTTTGGAAAGAAGCCAGCGCCGCTCAAGAGCTTAAAGATGTCCAGGTTAAGAAGGTCTCATCCTCCGAAGCAGAACTTATTTTTTATTATTTTCTGCCGGCAGTTCGATCCGGTCTTAAAGCTGCTTATAAAGTCCTCGGAAACGGTGATATTATTGTAACAACAGAATTGGAGATAGGTGAAGGCGAGCTTCCGGAGCTTCCCCGGCTCGGCCTGCGGATGCAGATCCCGGGCGAGTACAATAAGGTTAAATGGTATGGAAGGGGCCCGCATGAGAACTACTGCGACCGGAAAACCAGCGCCTTTGTGGGGGTTTATAAAAGCACTGTGGAAGATCTTTACGTCCCCTATATCAGCCCTCAGGAAAACGGCACCCGAACGGATATAAGATGGGCTGCATTATCCGATGATAAAGGAACCGGTCTGCTTTTATCCGGAATGGATCTGCTGAGCCTATCCGCCCTCCGGTATACCATAGAAGACCTGACCCAGGAAAGCCGGGGAACCAAACATACCATCGATCTTAAAGAGCGGGATTTCATTGATGTGTGTGTGGATCTAAAGCAGATGGGTGTGGGCGGCGACAATTCTTGGGGAGCCCGTCCCCATCCCCAATATACCCTGCCCCCGCAGAATTACACCTTTTCTTTCCGCCTCAGTCCTTTAAAAAATTAGCCTGAACCATTCATGAATAATCCAGGTTAAAAGAAATAACCTGGACTATTCATAAAAAATGCCGAAATGAACATTGTAATTTGAATATTGAATATTCCATGAGCTATCCAGCCAGATATTTTAAAAAAGCTTCAACCCAATAAAGTGGTGGTGATCTATCCGAAAATCCGCCTTGGCTGGCATAAAACACTGATGTCATTTCAGATAGGATAATTGGGGGGTGCCTATTTTTGCTTACGATTGATTTTTGAACGGTAAAATTGAATTTAAGATCTTAGTAAGATTATACATATTATAAATAGTTAGAATTATTCAGCCAGAGCAGATCCTCTGCCGATCCTCATATAAAAGGATAGATGTTTTCTATATATTCGCACAAGAGCCATTCATTTCCAACATATCACTAAAAGACTTTCAAAGCTGATCCTGTTTCATGAATATATTCAGTTTGAAAAATCATTATTCTTACAATACGGTTGCTTTTTGCCCTTAATTCAAATAATATTGCCTTCTAAATAAAGGAAAAACATTTATGGCAGAAGAAAGAAAAGAAGCACATGTTTTAATGGCATTAATACCGGTGATTTTTCTAGTCGGGGCTCTATTTGTGTCCATCGTCCTTCTAAAACAGCAGGCCCATATTCCTCTCATCCTGGCAGCAGCTGTAGCTGCGATAGTGGCTTATTTTCTCAAATATACCTGGAATGAGATCCAGGAGGGCATCATCCAGGGGATCAACATGGCCATGGCCGCGATCTTGATCTTGATGATAGTCGGCACCATGATCGGTACCTGGATATCAGGAGGAATCGTCCCATCCATGATCTATTACGGACTTAAAATTCTGTCTCCCGGTATTTTTCTGGCAGCCACCATGATCATCTGTTCGGTGGTCTCTCTCGGTACCGGCTCGTCCTGGTCCACAGCCGGAACAGTCGGAGTGGCCCTGGTAGGAGTGGGGCAAGGCTTGGGCATACCCCCTGCGATGATAGGAGGAGCTATCATCTCCGGAGCTTATTTTGGAGATAAAATGTCACCCCTTTCGGATACCACCAATCTTGCTCCCGCTGTAGCCGGCACCGATCTCTTTTCTCATATCCGGCATATGGTCTATACTGTTGTACCCGGATATGTTATCGCGCTGGGACTCTTTATTTTCCTCGGTTTGAGATTTGCCGGTGGTCTTCTCGACTCCCAAAATATAGATATCATGCTGTCAACCATGAAAGCTAATTTTTTCATTCATCCTATCCTTCTTCTTCCCCCATTACTGGTTATTGTTATGGTGGTGAGAAAGGTTCCTCCTTTGCCGGCGCTTTTGGGTGGGACTATTCTGGGGGCTTTGTTTGCGGGATTTGCTCAACAACAAAATTTGGCCAAAATTATAGAGTCAGCTTTCAGCGGTTATGTTTCTGACTCCGGTGTTCCTATGGTGGATGAGCTCCT
>CAZLBV010000351.1:0-2877 GCA_964557845.1 uncultured Eubacteriales bacterium
CTATGGAAAATCCGGCAGCTCAGCCAGGATCCCAATTCACTGGTAGTAATGACAAGGAATGTATATGTTGGAGGCTATATTGATCGGATTCTTCACGCCACAAATCCTAATGAAATTCCTTTTTTAGTTGCTGAGTCTTTTATGGAAGTTGTTTCAACCAACTTTTATTTAAGGGCTGAAGCATTGGCTGATGAGATTTTACAAGGACAGCCGCATTTGATCGGGCTTCAGGAAATATCCACTTTATACCGTCAGTCCCCGGGTGATTATTTGTTGGGAGGGACCATGCTTGCATCCGATCTGGTGTTCGACTATCTACAGATTCTCATAGATGCAATCTCGGCTCGAGGGCTTGATTATGAGGTTAAAGGTATTATCTTGAATTTCGACATTGAAATGCCTATGTTTGTAGGTCCTGATCCATATAATCCATTTGATTATGATGATGTAAGATTACTGGATTTTGACGTGGTACTGGCCCGAAATGATGTCTATGTAACGAATGTTATTGAACAAAACTATTCAGATTTTATTTCTTTCGCTGGGAATATGATCAAGAGGGGATTTATCTCTTTAGATGCCATGGTTGGTCATAAGTGGTATAAATTTGTAAACACCCATCTTGAATCGGATAGTACTTATATCAGAAGATTACAGGCTGAGGAGTTGAGGTCGGTTTATCTTAATGGTGTGAATTTCCCTATTATTGTTGTTGGTGACCTCAATACAGAAGCTACTCATGGAGCCACCTATCAAGATTTTATTACAGACGGATATGTTGACTCCTGGACAAGAAATCTGGTGCAGCCTGAAATTCTAGGACTCACCAATCCCCATGATTGGGATTTACGCAACACAGAAGTCAATTTCACCAAACGCATCGATCTTATCATGGTTAAAAGCCATGTAAGTGAAAACGGGATACATAATATCGGACCGGTTTTTGCCTATGTGGTTGGAGATGAGCTGTCAGACCGGATTCCGTTTCCTGACGGAACATTGGTGTGGCCCTCTGACCATGCCGGAGTTATTGCGCTCTTAAGGATACCTGTAACGGGAAATTAAGAAACTAGGTTTTTTTGTTCTTAAAAAGTCATCATCTAATATAATATTGGTCTGTATAATTACCAGGATAAAACAATCTTATTTTTCGATTTCTGATCTTAGTCAGCCTCCAAATAATAAAAACCATTAAATTAAATCATCCTTCTGTGCTTGACAATTCAATATCTCCGTGAAGAATTATAATTTATGGATATGGTGTATAGTTTTTTTTGCTCATCTGGATTTCAATGCACCGGGAGGAAATTGACATGAAAAAATCCGCGATGTCTTCTTTTTTAAGTTTTATTGTGTTGATATGCCTTTTTGGATGTTCCCAGAAAGAAGATCATTTTATATCAACCTCAGGACCTGAGGTTATTAAATTCAAGGCTTTGCCCTTTGAATTAGATGAAGTGAAGCTGCTGGATGGCCCCTTTAAGCATGCCCGGGATCTAAATATAGATGTTCTTTTAAATAAGTATGAACCGGCCCGGTTTCTGGCAAAATTTCGCTCAGAGGCAGGATTGGAGCCCAAAGCTGAGCATTATCACGGCTGGGAGGACGATACCATTGCCGGTCACAGCTTGGGGCATTATCTGAGTGCCGTATCCTTGATGTGCAGAGCCACCGGGGACGAAAGATTTTTAGAACGGGTCAATTATATAGTGGATGAACTGGCTGAATGTCAGGAGGCAGATGGAGACGGCTACATTGGAGCTTTTCCGGATGGCAAACGCATCTTTGAAGAAGAAATAGCCAAGGGGGACATCCGTTCCCAGAGGTTTAACTTAAACGGCCTCTGGGCCCCTTATTACACCATGCACAAAGTTTTTAAAGGCTTATTGGATGCCCACCAACACTGCGGAAATAAAAAAGCCCTTGAAGTTGCCCTTAAATTCGCCGACTGGATCCATACTGTTATTTCCCCTTTGAATGAAGAACAGATTCAGAATGTGCTGGTTTGCGAACACGGCGGTATAAATGAAATTCTTGCAGAACTCTATGGATTGACCAGCGATGAGAAATATCTGCAGATGTCAAGGATCTTCCATCATAAAGCGATCCTGGATCCTCTTTCCAAAGGAGAGGACATTCTTCCTGGAAACCACGGTAACTCTCAGATACCCAAGCTGATAGGTCTGGCACGTCGGTATGAACTGACCGTTGATGAAACAGACAGATATACAGCTAAATTCTTCTGGGACACAGTCGTTAACCATCATTCCTATGTGACCGGTGGGCATGGTAACAGTGAATATTTTGGAAAACCCGATCAGCTTAGGAACCGGTTAAGTGAAGAAACTTCAGAAACCTGTAATGTCTATAATATGCTTAAACTGACCCGCCATCTTTTCAGTTGGGAAGATACGGCAAAAGCGGCTGACTTTTATGAACGGGCACTCTTCAACCACATCCTTTCATCTCAGCATCCTGAAAACGGCCGGGTCGTCTATAATCTTTCCTTGGCTATGGGGGGAACCAAAGCCTTTCAGGACCCATACTGGTTTACCTGCTGTATCGGGACCGGAATGGAAAATCATGCTAAATACAGCCGGAATATCTATTTTCGGAACAATGAGGAATTATATGTTTTTCAGTATATCGCATCCGAGCTGACCTGGGAGGAAAAGGGAGTCAAGATCCGGCAGGAGACCAATTATCCTGAAGAGCAGGGGACGACATTGCATATTTCTTCGGAAAAGCCGGTTCGGTTTACCCTGCAAATTCATTATCCCTACTGGGCAGATAAGGGAATAGAGATTTTGATAAATGGAGAAACTCAGAAGATCACAGGGGAACCAGGCAGTTTTATTGCGGTTGAACGCAAATGGA
>CAZLBV010000352.1:0-15897 GCA_964557845.1 uncultured Eubacteriales bacterium
ATTTTCGCCGCTTTCGCGCTTCTCCCATTTGACACCTCCATGTCTCTTAGTAATTTATATCAAGCTTTTCGAGGTGTCTACTGTTTCGGGGAAGTCCTAATATCCACCTTCCATCTCTCCCTACCCAACAAAAAATCGCTGACGTACTATCCTCAATCGACCAAAAAATCCAAACCGAAGAAAACAAGAAAAAAGCGCTCGAGCAGCTTTTTAAAACCTTGCTCAACAACCTTATGACTGCAAAAATAAGAGTAAATAATATTAATCTTGAAATATGATAAGTTTAAATGAAATTGACCAAATAAGCCACTGTGCTTTTTCAGACGAAGCTTCTTATAATATTGGCAGATTTAGAGCAATAGGAATGCTTAGTCTTCCAATGGCAGCGCATGAGAATATTAATTTAGATATCAAAAGAATATTAAAGAATTCAAATATTTCGGAATTCAAATGGAACAAATTAAAATCCGCAAGAATGTACCTTGGCGCAGTCAAATTAATTGACTATTTCATTGATATGGCTGAAAAAAAAATATCAAGATTAGA
The DNA here is from genome assembly GCA_964557845.1 of uncultured Eubacteriales bacterium. GTDB lineage: Bacteria > Acidobacteriota > Aminicenantia > Aminicenantales > Aminicenantaceae > CAZLBV01. Next base: position 547 of record CAZLBV010000352.1, read on the forward strand.
TATTTTGATTTGGGATACTGAAGATAGCAGACACAAAATAAAGAGAAGAGATGATTGTGCTAACCTGGCAAGAATGTATTATCATTTATACAAAGACGTATTGATTAAGCGATGGCCTTCTGATTCAACCTGGATCTTATTACCTGATGAACATTCCTCATTAGATTGGGAAACAGTAAAAAATTGTTTAAAATCAAGAGAGATAAAAGTTATAGAAAGATCAGATCTATTTAAAAGATTTGCCTTACAAATAACTAAAGATTTTAACATCAAGGAGATACAGGAAGTGAAATCCTCAGTTACTCCATTGATTGGCATTGCGGATTTATTCGCAGGTATGGGAGTTTACTCTTGTTTGAATTTTGAAAAATATAAATGGTGGGAACTTCAAAATTCAAAACAAGGATCTCTTTTCAACGTATCCACTAGCATAAAACTTAGTAGTCCTGATAATCACCGTTGTCCATTGATAAAATACATTTATAATAAATGTAGAAAAAAGAAACTTGGTATATCATTAAGTCAAAAATTTGGCTTATGGACTCCAAATCCAAAAAATCCAATAAATTTTTGGCATTATAAACCTCAATCTCATGCAGATAAGGCTCCAACTAAATTTTAGGTGAATAAATGGAAAGAAAAATCGGTGGAGAAAAAGGCGCGGTTCAAAACCGGATCATAAAATACGTTCAAGAACCGCATGCGGAATTCACCGATTTTAAAGGACGCAAGATCCTCCTCAAACTGGGCTGGAAATATATAAACCAGCTCGAAGCCATCCGCCTGCGTGAAGGCGAAACCGGATTCCTGTTCCGCGATATCTTCATCGACCAACTGCATAAACTCAATCCCAAATTCATGAATGCCGCTCTCGCCCGCGATCTGATCAAATCCATAGAAAGAATCCCGGCCACCATCGAAGGTAATCTCACAGCCTGGGAGTATCTTAAAGGCCTGCGAACGCTTTTCATCCCCAAAGAAAAATGCGAACGGAATGTGCGGCTTATTGATACCGACAATATCGACAACAACACCTTTCATGTCACCGACGAATTCACCTTCACTAACGGCACCAAAACCATCCGGCCGGATATCGTGTTTTTGATCAACGGTTTTCCGGTTTTTTTCGTCGAAACCAAAGCCTCCCACAAGCTGGAAGCCATGGCTGAGGCCCTCGAACAGGTCAAACGCTACCACCGGGAGTGTCCCGAGCTTTTAGCCCTTCTTCAGATTTTCACCCTCACTCATGCCTTAAAGTATTACTACAGCGCCACCTGGAATACATCATCTAAGCTGGTGTTTAACTGGAAAGACGAGATCGCCGGAGACTTCGAAACCCTGGTCAAGACCTTTTTCAACCGGGAGCGGGTGGTTAAAATCATCACGCATTACATCCTTTTTACCCGGCAGGATGACGAACTGCAGAAAGTGGTCCTCAGGCCTCATCAGATGTCAGCCATTCATGAACTGGTAAAGCGGGCGGCCTCGGATAAAAAGCGGGGTTTAATCTGGCATACCCAGGGTTCGGGTAAAACCTTTACCATGATCGTAACCGCCCAAAAGATCATCGAAAATCCGGTATTTAAAAATCCTACCGTGATCATGCTGGTGGACAGAAACGAACTTGAATCCCAGCTATTCAGCAATCTCTCGGCAGTGGGGATAGAGACCGTGGAGATCGCAGACAGCAAGGCCCATCTCCGCCGGCTCCTCTTACAGGATAAAAGAGGGCTGATCGTCACCATGATCCATAAGTTCGATGAGATGCCGGCTGATATCAATTTGAGGCGCAACATATTCGTGCTGGTGGATGAAGCCCACCGAACCACCGGAGGCAAGCTGGGAAATTTCCTCATGGGCGCTCTTCCCAATGCCACTTATATGGGATTTACCGGCACTCCCATTGATAAGACCACTTACGGCAAGGGCACCTTTATCGTTTTTGGAAAAGATGACCCGCCGCTGGGGTATCTGCATAAATACAGCATCTCTGAATCCATCGAAGACGGCACCACGGTGCCGCTTCACTACTGCCTGGCGCCCAATAAGCTGCTGGTGGATAAGGAAACTCTGGACCGGGAGTTTTTAGACCTTAAAGAGGCTGAAGGCATGAGCGATGTGGAAGAGCTCAACAAGGTGCTGGAGAAGGCCGTCAATCTAAGGAATATGCTCAAAAATGACAAGCGGGTCGAGAAGGTGACAAACTATGCGGTTGAACATTTCAGGGAGAATGTAGAACCGCTGGGGTATAAAGCCTTTGTGGTGGGGGTGGACCGGGAAGCCTGCGCCAAATACAAAAAGGAGTTGGACAAGCATCTTCCCAGGGAATATTCCGAAGTGGTTTACAGCCCTGGTCATAATGATCCTGAGGATCTGGCTCAATTTCATTTAAGCGAGCTTGAGGAAAAAAGGATCAGAAAAGCATTTAGGAAGCCCAAGGAACTGCCCAAGATTCTGATTGTGACAGAGAAGCTTTTAACCGGATTCGATGCGCCCATCCTTTACTGCATGTATCTGGATAAACCCATGCGGGATCATGTGCTGCTTCAGGCAATTGCCCGGGTGAACCGGCCTTATGAGGATGAGAACGAGCAGAAGAAGCCGGGTGGACTGATCGTGGACTTTGTGGGTATTTTCGGAAATCTGGAAAAGGCTTTGGCCTTTGATTCCAAGGATATCGAGGGAGTTGTCCGTGATATCGAGGTATTAAAGGGGCGGTTCAAGGAGATGATGGAGGAAGCGAGGAAGGAATATTTGAGGGTGCTCGAGGGGGCAGGATGGGACAAGGCCGTGGAAGCGGTGGTGGAGTTTTTCCGGGATGAGGAGAGGCGGCACGAATATTATCAGTTTTATCAGGAGCTTTCCGATATTTATGATATTCTGTCGCCGGATGCTTTTTTGAGGTCTTTTATTTCAGATTTTGAAACGCTGGCCAGGATTTACCGGATCCTTAAGGAGGCTTATGAACCTGGGATCCTGGTGGAGAAGGAATTTTCCCGGAAGGTAGCCAAACTGGTTCAGGAGTATACGACCACCGGGAAAATAAAAGCAGCACTGGAAGTCTACACTATTGATGGGGATACACTGAGAAAGATAGAAGCCAGCCAGGCCACAGAAACCGAGAAGATCTTTAATCTGCTTAAGAGTATAAGGCAGTTTATAGGAGAAGAAGGCGGGTATTCGCCTTATTTGATCTCGATTGGCGAAAAGGCGGAACGAATCGCCCAGATGTATGAGGAAGGCCAGCAGAGGAATAAAGAGATTCTTGAGAAGTTGAAACAATTGATCGCAGAGATCAATGTAGCCAGGGAGGAGCAAAAGGCGAAAAATATGACAGCCGAAGTCTTCACCATCTACTGGCTTTTGAAAAGCCAGGAGGTTAAGGGAGCTGAGCAAAAAGCCAATCAGATGAAAGGGGTCTTTGAGAAATTCCCGAGCTGGAAATGGAGCGAAGCCCAGGAACGGGAGATAAGAACTGAACTTTACAAAATGTTAACTCAGGGGGAAATTAAGGAGCCTAAAATGGTAGCAGATGAGGTTAAAAAGATGCTGCGGATTTTAAGGAGTTCGTAGGTGGTGGGTAGTTAAATCTTGGAAGAGAGGAATGCGGAATTATAGGACAGAAGCGATTACATCAGAATTTAAAAGAGATGGGAAAGGCTCGAAAGGTGTTAACTGCCGAGAATTTAAAAACAAGGAGAGATTTTGGAACTAACCGCGTTTGAGTTTAAAAGCGAGGAGAAAGGTTGAAACGGTGGTAACCACGGCTGAATTTAAAAGCGAAGTGCGGCACTGGGCCGGAAAAGTCGGCGTCGAAGCCAAAGAAATCCATCTCCGCGCAATGAAACGAAAATGGGCCAGCTGCTCCAGCAAAGGCCGGCTGACCTTTGATCCCAGCCTGCTGAGTAAACCTGAGCGCATCCGGGCCGAAGTCATCCTTCATGAACTCCTCCACCTCAAATACCCCAACCACGGCCGGATGTTTAAGCTTTTACTGAATACGTATTTGAGTAAGATTGAGAGTCACAGAGGTTAAAAAATAAATAATTCATTATGTATATTTCTATATTTTTAACAGAGGGAGGATTATATATATGATTAAACCCACTATAAAAATATTTATATGCGCCTTAATATTACTTGTCTTCTGGGGATGCTATACTCCGGTGCAAATTGAAACAACTACAAAAAATCAACCTATTATTGTAGATACGGAAAAAACCGCAGGTATTCTATTTAAAAGAACAATAATAGAAGTCCTTCCTGGTAAAGAAATAGGCTGGCAATACACGGGAATAGCCAGTGTTAAGAGTTCGCCGATATATTGGCAAAGTACTGTCACTATAGGAGATGAAGTTTTCAACGAAATTGTCAATGATGAATTAAGAAATGCAGGTTATAAAGTAATTGGAGCAGACCGCCTTCTTTTTGATGATTTTGACTCGTATGAAGCAGACTACCTCCTTGGAGCGAAAATAAAAGATATGGAATTTAATACATATGATTCTGTTACATTACATGAATCTGATGGCTATATGAAGGTTCAGTGGGAATTGTATGATAAACGAAGCAGGCAGGTTATTTATAAATATGAAACTGAGGGATCATCTAAACTAGAGGCGAAAGGAGGAACCGAATGCTTATTTTTGGCATTCAGAATTGCGACAAGAAACCTTTTAGCTGATAAACGGTTCGTTAATATTTTAGTTGTTCAAAGTGATGTTGAATCCGATACTAAAAAACAATCAGAAATTGTATTTATAGAAAAAGTAGATTTACCGGATATGCAGAATATTACCCAGCTTCTTAAAAGAGCCGTCGAGTCAGTAGTGACTATCAAAGTTGAATATGGCCTTGCAAGTGGCTTGATAATATCAGAAAAAGGATATGTAGTGACAAATTATCATGGTATAGAAGGCAAAAATCTAATAGATGTTACCCTTTCCAACGGAATAACACTTAAAGCCGATGTTATGAAAGTCAATCATGAATATGATCTGGCTCTATTAAGGATCGAAGGTTCAGGATTTAAACCTCTACCTTTAGGAGATTCAGATAGAATAGAGCTTGGAGAGGATATTTATGCTATTGGTACGCCTGTTTTAAATGAGCTTAGTCAAAGTGTGACAGCGGGCATTGTAGGTGGAAAACGTAAATTTAATCAAATTGAATATATTCAGATCGACGCCAGTGTCAATCCAGGAAATAGCGGGGGGCCAATTATTAATAAGGAAGGAAAGGCATTTGGGATTGTGACTTTGAAAATTCCTGAGTCTGAAGGGCTGGGATTTTGCATCCCCATTAATTTAGTAAGTGAAAAGCTCGGGCTTAAAATCAGTGATACAAAATAAATTGGAATAAGCATCGAAAGATATATGGAGAAAACAAATTTTATACCCACATTGGGAAAGAATACTGAGGACAGGATATTAAAGACAAATTTATGAATTTATTAATTTTTAAATGAATAAATATTAGACATATAAATATCGGCGGATGATTGTCGCATTAATTCGTTAAGAAATAAAGGATCTCCAAAATGGAAATTTGTGTTTTATGCAATAGTGAATTGATACGTATAGAAAAAATACAAGGGACTGGATTGCGTCACCATGAGTGCAGAGTATGTGGAAGGTATACATCAGAAAGCTTTGATGATTCTAGTTTAAAATCAATGTCAAAGGAAGACAGAGCTATGCTATCAGCCTATACTAGAGAGCATTACGAGTGTGGTGCTGAAGAGACTGAACTTCAAAATCTTGATGAACAACAAATAGAAAGAATTATAGAAAGATATAAAAAAAAATCATTGGACGATAAGCTTAATAATTTCATTAAATTTATAAAGAAGAAAACAAGTTTTTATGGAGAAGAGATAGAAATAGATCTCAGTAAGGATTATCCAGTAACTTATTCAAAGGATACAAAAGAATTCTACAATATATTTTTGCTTGCTAAAGAATTTGGATTTATTAAGACTGAAGTAACTTCAGGACCTGAACAGTATCTTGAATTATCATTATCAGGGTGGAATAAATTTGAAGAAATAAACAAATCAGAAACAGTTTCAAATAAATGTTTTGTAGCTATGTCCTGCAGCGATGAATTAAGAGAGATTTATGATAATGGAATAAAAAAAGCTGTTGAGGAGACAGGATATCAACCTATTTTTATCGAGCGAGAAGAACATAATGAAAAAATTTGCGACTTAATCATAGCTAAAATCCGGGAATGTAAATTTCTAATTGCTGATGTAACCGGCCAAAGACAAAACGTTTATTATGAAGCCGGCTTTGCACAGGGATTAAATCGTGATGTTATTTGGACATGCAGAAATGACGAAATTGAAAAAGCGCACTTTGATACCCGTCAGTACAACCACATTGTTTGGGAAAATGCTGAAGATTTAAAGAAAAAATTGTATAACAGGATCAAGGCAACTATATTGTGAATTTTTTAAAATTCTTTCATAAACTTTAAAAATGGAATTGCTGTTTTTAAGCAAGAAGACATGTAACCTAACATGATTTGCCTTTTTGAAACACTTGAGTAATGAACTCTCACAGACAGTGAGTCCCAACATTCATTTAAGTCTTTAATCAATCTTTAGATAGTTTCAGCAAATGCTGAAACAGGGGATTTTAATGAAATTAAGATTGTGGATTAGCCTGTTCACAATTCTACAACAAACAATTACACTTGATATTCTTCCAGTCCATCCCCAGTCTTTCCCAGACTTCGATGGTTTCTTTGCAGAGGGCAACAGCGGTGTAATGATATTGTTCGTTTAAATACCCTATAAGATAAGAATACAACTCGCATCGGGTCTTCAGGTCTATTTTCTTCCCCCAGTTTGAAGTTTCTTTAAGAAATCCGGTCCATGATTTATCGCTTGTTCCGTTCATGGTGCTCTGCAGCCCTCTTAAAGAACCAAGAGTGAGTCTTTCAGGAATGAATCTTTCAAACATTTCATCGATAAGCTGTCGGTATTGCTCCTTCCAATCCTCGACCGGCACTATGGGATCTATCCGAATTCTTACTGAATATCCTCTATCATACAGCGTTTTGGCTGCCTCCAATCTTTTTAAAGGAGGTGGAGCTTTTTTCTCCCACTTGTCTGCAACATCTGATGCGTTTAAGCTGAAACTGAATATAGCTTGATTGGCTGATGGTAAATCCAGAATATTTTTGACATTTGAGGACTTCGTAACAAACAGCACTTTATGAACCTTTTGCTGTTCAAAAAGCTGAATAATGAATCGAGAGAAAGGTGGGTTCAAGTGTTCACCCATAAGGGAATCTGAAATTTCTCCTGTATTTAATAACTCAGGAGTTTTGGCATTTAATATAAATGATTGCACATGGTTTTTTATCTTATCTAAATCTTTAAAAACCGGTTTCAAACCATCTGGTTTAAACCTGAAAGTCCCCTTTAGATAGCACCAACTGCAGTCAAATGGACAGCCATAAGACCACTTTAACTCCACAAAATGAGGACAGACGACATCAGTGATATTTTGAGGTAATGGAGTTTTATCGAATCTTGTAATGATTGAGCCATCGTTAACCTTTACCAATCTCAGTTCAGGTCTATTGTTTAAGTCAGAAAAATAATCCCATTGAAGCTTAGTTTTAATCGAGGAATGATTAGGATTTTGACTATAGGTCATAGGATACAGTTGAGCATCATCATTCAACCGTCTTGTTGGCGAGTGAAATTTTAATTTTTCGCTTTTGACTAGATCCTCAACGTTCTTGTTGAATTCGGAGTTTGTCCATATCATAAAGTTATTTTTAATTATTTCAAGCCAACAATCTTTCCTTTTAATGCCTGGATAAGTTTTTATAATCTTTGTGATTTCTTCTTTCAAATCTTTGGATGGTTTGATCAAATCAAATGCTTGGTCTTCGAACAATGTGTCTTTAAAACCACTCTCACCCATATACCCAAAATAGGCTTTATGCATGAAATCATTCATCAACCGCAGTGCGTCAGGATACCTGGAGCAGAATATAATGTAATATTTAGTCCGAGTGCTTATTTTTTCTTTAACAGGGCAGCAACCTGCAAATGGAAGGTACTGCATCAATCGATTCATATATAATTCAACAACTTTTTCTTCTTTTTCTCTTGCAGGAATACCAGACCACATAATATCCTTCCATTCTTCAGTTCCAAGGACTTCAGTAAGCTGTCGGTTGAGAGTTTTTGTCTGATCCGTTATTTTGTCAGTTTTAATTGCTTTCCGAGTTGCATATCTGTGAAGAGTTGTCATACTCATATTAATGATAATCTCTGTACTGAACCTCTTATCCCTCCCAAGATAAGGCTCCATAAGTGAAAAATCACATCCCTTCAAGCCAAAAGGATCAAAATATAGGAAAAGAGTAGAATTATCGATAAGATCTCCAAGAACCGATAGCAAGTCTTTTGTCTCGCCAAAGATACTTTTGACTGAGTTCATATTGATATATCTTTCAATATTTTGGTTTAATTTTTCATAACAATCCTTGTCATTATTGATAAAAATTGCGAGGTATTTACCTGATACTATTTTCTCAGCTCTTTCACAAATGATTAATGGAGATCCTATACTCCCATCTTCAAACCGTCCCGGACCGGCAAATGCATCAACAATAATTATTTTTCTATTAAGTTTGGATACTTTGCTGAGATAAGGCGTTAAATAATCTGAAATTACTCGGTCTTTGATTTTAGACCATGGTCTTTTGCCTTTAAAAAATTCTGATTCCTTGCTCATTATACTTTTTCTGAATTTTAACTCATTTTTCTTTTTGGGTCATTATATATGACGAATGAAATTTCCATAATTCTCAAATTGACGTATCTAGCGCCCAACCACGGCCGGATGCTTATGGTTTTACTGAATACGTATTTGAGTAAGATTGATTGATCCAAATGTTAATTTCTCTAAGTTTTATATCGCTAAGCAGCCATTCATAGAAATTATCCAATTTATGACGTTGTGTATAAGAGATTGTATGACACGAGCAGGGTTTCTATTTATTACCAAACACATCGCTATATTTACATATGTGTTTGGTAATTAATAGCTTAATATGAAGGTTATCAAAAAAACTCAGAAAAACCGGATTTGTATTTGACAGATAAGCAAAATGCAGCTATGAAAAATAGCGCAATCCCTAGTCCATCCTTAATAATGTAATTATCTGAACCCAGATGTTAATTTAATTTGTGACCCACTTGAGCGGTTTGATGATGCTGCCGTTCGCATCCACTGAGATCTCACCAGTCCGGCCGTCTTTCTCAACTTCTGCTTTATAGATGTATTTTGGAGTCTCTAATTTTATGATCGCTCCCTGCTCATCTTTGACTTTGACCTCAGACCATATTTCTGTTTTTTCGAGCCTCTTTATAGTCATGCCCTCAGCAGCAGCCTGAATCGTCTGGGCAGCCGCTTCCGGAAGCTCATCCATGGTGACAATAGTGATGATATCTATAATCGTACCATCTTCGGCAACTTCGACTTCGCCTTGGTTTGCTTTTAATTCAATATCGTAAACAACTATTCCAAAATGTTCAGCTTGATCTATAAAATAGACCTCCGCACCCGGAAAATTTTCCTCGACCACAGTCGAGACAGCTTCTGGAAGAACAATCGTAGGCTCTGCTGTAGCAGGTTCTTCCGCTTCTTCTGCTTCAACTTGCTCAGCCTGAGCTGCCTCATAGGCCGGTTCCTCAGTTTCTTCTTTTTTGGCACATCCTGGCGATAGGATCAAGCCAAAGACCAAAAAAATAGAAAGACTCCAAAAAACCCACTTTGTGTTTTTCATTCCATCCTCCTTTTTATTAGTATAAAACATTAATTCGAATTAAAACAAGCTGCTTTCTTAGATTACTTTATTTTTTCCCTTGGTTAATAAAGAATGGATTACTTCAACTGAAAAATTAAGGTTGATGTCACCAGAAATAAACAGGTAAAATTTAATGAAATGAGTCTTTATATCGGCCTCGATATCGGAGGAACAAAATTTATGGCGGCGGCCGCTAACACCAACAGGAAAATACTGCACCGCATCAAGGCCCCTTCACCCCAAGCTCTCAACCAGGGTCTTCACCTGCTCAAGGAAATGGTCACCGAAGTCGCAGCCGGTGAAAAGATCAAAGGATTAGGCGCTGCCATAGGCGGACCGCTGAATTGGCGCACCGGAGTGGTCTCGCCGCTGCATCAGCCGGAATGGCGAGATGTTCCATTAAAAGAGATAATGGAAACCGAATTCGGATGTGCTTTTCATGTCGATGTGGATACCAATGTGGCGGCCCTGGGAGAATATCATTCATATACCAAACCTCCCAAAAGTCTCCTCTATATAACCCTCAGCACCGGTATGGGCGGGGGGCTTGTCATGGACGGCCGCATCTACCGCGGTATGAAAGAAGAACATCCTGAAATCGGTCACCAATCCATAAATTTCCGCTGCTCCCATCCTGAGAAAGTGATCTGCGAATGCGGCGCTTCGGACTGCCTGGAAGCACTGGTCTCTGGAAACGGAATCCGCCGCATCTACGGCAGGCCTCCCGAAAAGCTGGATGCAAAACAATGGGACGAAGTGGCCTATAATCTGGGACAAGGCCTGCGCAACCTGACAACCATCTACCTGCCTGAAGTCATTATCCTGGGCGGAGGTGTCGCCCTCGGACGCGGGGAAAAACTGCTCTCCCAAACCCGCTCTGTCATGCAGAAATATCTAAAATTAGTGCCTGCACCAAAGATCCATCTCACCCGTCTGGGATATGATACAGCCCTTATAGGCGCTGTTTACATCGCCGTTCATGGAATTGGATGATTTGTCCAGGCTTCAGGCTAATTCTTGGGATTGACTTGTATAAAACCAACTTGTGATATAAACTGTTCTCTAAGGAGGGAAATTATGGCAAGTCAAAAAAAGCTTTTTGTTTTACCACTCCTAATTATTTTTATAATTGTCTGTTTCCACAGTTGTGCTACCCTCCAGCAGATCGGCGATGCCTTGATGAACCTTAAAAGGCTTCAATTCAAGTTGGGAGGGGTTAACAATTTTTCATTGGCTGGAATTCGGATCGGCCAATTCTCTTCTTTGTCAGATTTTTCTACAAATGATGGATTCAAACTTTTAAATGCATTCCGAAACAATTCTCTTCCGGCTGAAATTGTATTAGAAGTGTTGGCCTTAAATCCAAATGACGGTACCGAAGGGACCTCTCAGACTGTTACCACTCTTTCCAGCCTGGAATCCCGACTGCTTATCGACGGAGAACCCACGGTAACGGGTAACATCGAGCAGCCCATACAAATCCCAGGAACCGGACAGGCTGCGTCTATTCCCATCCGGATGACACTCGATCTATTAAACTTTTTCGGTAATAAGGGATATGAGGATATCATCGGATTAGCTCTGGCTATAGGAGGAAAACAAGGGTCTACCTCCCGTTTATCTCTGGATGCTCTTCCCAGAGTATCCACTCCCTATGGAGAGATCGAATATCCCGGACGCATTACGATCGTCGATAAAGAATTTCGTTGAGCCGATTATCTATTTTTTCCTTTTTTGCTTTTTTCCAGGAGCTCAATATCCATTCTGTCTGAAGAACGGCCGGCTGTTCTTTTATTTTTGATCAAATCTTCAATGCCGATAAAATATACTTTTTCAGATCCGTAATCACCTGTTACCTTATTCTTCCACACATTTTGAAAATCTAATCCTTCCAGCTTATTTAAGAGATCGATCCTCACCGGTTCATACCCGAGCTGCAAGATATTTCCTTCGGAGGTTAGGTCCTCGATGGAAATGGATAGATCCCCGAATCCAAACTCTTCGAGCACGGATAAAATCTTTTCGGCATTCTCTTTGCTGGGTTCAATAAAAATGTCTAAGTCTTTGGTGTATCTGGGTTTTGCATAAAAGGCTACGGCAAAGGCACCGATTATACAGTATTTGACGTTATATTTATTTAATAAGCCTAAGAACTCTTCGTAGTCCTTTTCCACCCTCATAGTTTTTCCCCTTTTTTATCTTCTTATACTCCTCACGGAGAATTTGAACCGTCTCTAACCGCTCTTGAGGAGACTGTGCCATATAATACGCGTCATCAAACTCCAGTGCTTCTTTAAATGATCTGCTTATATTCAACCAGATTTTCTTTTTCATGAATAACGATCTCCTTTTGACTATTATATCCGATTGTAGGATATATAAGAATACAAAATTGAACACATCAACTGATTTAAAGACCTTATTCCGACAAATTTTCCAAAATGACGGCAACTTTTTCTATGGATATCTCGTATAATTAGATGTATATTTTCATGTTTTTACTACCAAAAAAATTAGGAGGGCTTTATGCAAAAAATCACAAGACGATCTTTTTTAAAGACAACAGCTCGATCAGCTGCGCTCACCATGGCCGTTCCTTATATTTTCTCTGACGGATGGTATTCCATGGCTCAATCAGATAAATCAGGCTATTTCGAAAGAGAATTCGACATTTCAGACAGCCTATGCCATAAAGTACTGACCCAAGCATTGTCAAAGGGAGGCGACTATGCCGACCTTTACTTCGAACATACCATCAGCAATTACATCATGCTTGAAGACGGGAAAGTCAACAGGGCCTACAGTGACGTCGCTCTGGGAGTAGGCATTCGTACAGTCAAGGGCGACCAGGTCGGCTACGGATTCACACAGGAGATGACGGAAACCTCCATGCTGAATGCAGCTGCGACTGCTGCCACCATAGCCGATTCCGGCCCGGTAAAACCAGCCGGCACATTTTCTTTGCTCAAGACAAAAAACTATTATCCCCTTGAACGATTGCTGACTTCTGTCCCCCTCGAATCAAAACTCCCCTTAGTTCAAAAAGTCAACGACAAGTGCTTTTCCCTTTCTCCTCTTATCGTTAAAGTCAATGCTACATTTCACGATCAGCAGAAACGTATCATGGTGGTTACCTCTGATGGCGTTAAGGCTGAAGATCTTCAGCCAAGAGATTACCTGAGTGCCTTTGTGGTAGCGGAAAAAGACGGAAAACGAGAGCAGGCCGGCTGGAACCTGGGTGGACGCAGGGATTTCTCTTACTTTAGCCCGTCGGTTATAGACGAAATTGCTCAGGAATCGGTCGATAACGCATTAAAACTCTTCGATGCGGTCCAACCTCCGGCAGGCGAGATGCCGGTCGTCTTGGGGCCAGGGGTCACAGGTGTTCTCCTCCATGAGGCTATAGGACATGGAATGGAAGCCGACTTCAACCGCAAAAAAATCTCAACGTATGCCACCATGGTCGGTAAGAAAGTCGCTGAAACTTTTGTAACTATTGTTGATGACGGTACCATTCCCAATCTGAACGGATCGATCAATGTAGATGATGAGGGAACACCCGGACAGAAAACCGTCCTGGTAGAGAAAGGTATCCTGAAAAGCTATCTCCACGACAAAATCTCCGCTAAGTATTATAAGGTGAAACCAACGGGTAATGGACGCCGGCAGAGCTATCAGCACTACGTGATTCCCAGGATGCGAAATACCTATATGGAAGCAGGACCATCTTCTCCTGAAGAGATCGTTGAAGCTGCCAAAAACGGGATCTATGTCGAAAACGTTTCCAACGGCCAGGTCAAGATCGGTGAAGGAGATTTCGCCTTCTATGTCTCACAGGGAAGATTGATCGAGAACGGAAAGCTCACTTCCCCCATCAAAGACGTTAACATCATGGGCAATGGCCCAAAGATGCTTCAAAATATCACCATGATGGGAAAAGACCTTGAATTTTTCAAAGGCGGAGGAGGCGCCTGCGGTAAAGACGGTCAGGCAGCTCCTGTCAGTTTCGGGCAGCCTACCTGTTTAGTGAAATCTCTGACAGTCGGTGGACGAAGATAAGGGAAAAAGGAGGACACGATGAACAAAGACATGCAAGATTTAGCTGCTTGGGTCATTAAAACTGCAAAATCAGCAGGAGCCGAAGACTGCCGGGTCAATATCAGCGGACAGAGATCTGTTGAGATCAGCTACCGGAACCATAAACCTGAAAACATAAAAGAAGCCACCACAAAAGGGCTTTATATCCAGCTTTATGTTAACGGCCGTTATTCCAGCCAGTCAACTTCAGACATGCGTAAGGAAGCTCTTGAAGACTTCATAACCAATGCAATTGCCGCTACGAAACTGCTGGCTGAAGATCCTTTCCGGACCCTTCCTGATCCTAAATATTATCAAGGCCGGGAAAAGATAGATCTACAACAGGTCGATCCGGCCTATAAGAATTATTCTCCTGAAAACAGGCACAATTTAGTTAAGTCCATAGAGAATGCCGCGCTGGAAAAAGGAGGAGATAAAGTTATCTCTGTCACTGCCTCGACTCAAGATGGCCATGCAGAAGGATTCTCCATGACCAGTAATGGATTTGAGGGCTACGAGGAGGGTACTTTTTATGTGGCAGGTGCTGAAATGACGGTTCAGGATGAAGGAGACCGGCGGCCGAATGGTTATGAATATGTAGTCGCAGTCAACCAAAATGACCTGCCTTCGCCTGGAGAAGTGGGAAAACAATGCGCTGTCCGAACCATGAATCTATTGGGTGCTAAAAAGATCAAAACAGAAACCCTGCCTATCATAATCGAGAACCGGAATGTGGGGAGACTCTTTGGGGGATTCCTCCAGGCTATGAACGGAAGAAGTATTCAGCAAAAACAATCTTTCCTCGCCGATATGAAAGAAAAAAAGGTTGCCAGTGAAAAGTTTTCCCTGATCGATGACCCATTTGTAAAAGGGGGGCTGGGCAGCCGACTATTCGACGGAGATGGACTGGCAGCTAAAAAAATGACCATGATCGATAAGGGTGTGTTGAATGAATTCTATGTGGATTGGTATTACAGCCGGAAGCTGGACTGGGAGCCAACCACTGGAAATCCCTCGAATCTGATCGTTCCGCCGGGTAAAAGATCATTGGATGAGATCATGAAGGACCTGGGACGAGGTATTTTTATTACCGGATTTATCGGCGGCAACTCCAATCCCACCACTGGTGATGCTTCGATCGGGATCATCGGACAGCTCTTCGAAGACGGCAAACCGGTTCAGGCTGTCTCCGAGATGAACATAGCGGATAATCATCTGAAGTTCTGGAACAAACTGGTTGAAGTAGCCAATGACCCTTATATCTATTCCGGTTATCGATTTCCCAGCATGGTTTTCGAGGATATTGTCGTTGCTGGACTTTGATCTTTATCTAAAATAGGGGTCGCCCATTAGAAGATCCTTGTCAAGAGAAAAGACTTCACCATTTGATTATTTCAGTTTACAATATATAAGCGTATCGTCGGGGACTCTGATGCG
>CAZLBV010000353.1:0-20321 GCA_964557845.1 uncultured Eubacteriales bacterium
CCCGGGATTTCTTTTGCCCACCCGGCGGTCCGGAAAGTGGGAAAGTTGATGGTACCGGGGATATTTGGTGTCGGCATCCACCAGATCAATTTTTTGATCAGCCGGGTGATGGCGACCTCATTGGAAGAAGGCAGCGTGTCTTCGCTTTATTATTCCTCCCGTATACATGAATTAACTCTCGGATTATTTTCGATCGCTCTGGCAACGGCTTTGCTGCCCACTTTTTCGGAGAAGGCAGCGGGAAAAGATATCTCAGGGCTTAAGCGGACTTTTGAGTTCTCTATGAAGTTGATCATTCTGGTGACCATGCCGGCTATGGTGGGTTTGCTGGTATTGAATAAAGAAATTATTCAAGTTGTTTTCCAGTATGGTCAATTTGATTTTCGATCAACCGCTATGACTTCCTTGTGCCTTTTTTATTTTGCTTTCAGCCTTCCCTTTATATCGGGAGTGAAGGTGCTGGCTCCTGCCTTTTATTCTTTCAAAGACACCAAAACTCCGGTTATAGTGGCTTTTATAGCGATGGTGATCTATATTTCACTGGCATTGGTCTTGATGGGGCCTCTGCGGGTGGGGGGTATCGCTCTGTCACTGTCGGTCTCCTCATTGATAAATTTCTTCCTTCTGTTCATCCTGCTGGAAAAGAAAATCGGCGACCTTAGAAAAAAAGCTCTTCTGATCTCCTCAGGGAAATCACTGTTTTTCTCGATGCTCATGGGAGGTGCCGTCTGGCTGTTTGTACAAAGATTTGATCTGATGGGACATTCCATCTTTTTGCGGGTTATCATATTATCCGCAGCGGTTTTCATTGGGATCTGTGTCTATTTTGCCGGACATGCTTTCTTTAATAAAGATGAGTTTGCCGCGATCAAGCAGCATTTCAGAAGAAAGGTTTCTAAGGAGATTCAAAGATGAGGATCGTTCTGCAAAGAGTAAGAGAGGCATCAGTGGTTGTAGACCGCAAAGTTGTCAGCCGGATCAGGAAGGGATTGTGTCTTTTGGTTGGGATAGAAAAAGGCGATACATCTGCCGATGCCGCCTTCCTGGCAAAGAAAATTGCGGAACTGAGGGTGTTTCCCGATGAAGAGGGAAAGATGAACTTATCTGTTAAAGATGTGGGCGGTGAAGTACTGGCGGTTTCCCAGTTTACTCTGGCCGGTTCAATAAGAAAGGGGAGGCGCCCCAGTTTTGATAAAGCTGAACATCCTGAAAAAGCAAACATCATCTTCAATCAATTCATCGATCTTATGCGCAGCCAGGAGATTCATGTTGAAACAGGCATTTTTGCTGCTTTGATGGAAGTGGGCCTGGTCAATGAAGGGCCGGTTACTTTTATTCTTGATTCCAGAGAAGGAAAATAACTGGAAGAGGGGGTTATTCTGGGGTAAATCTGATGTCACTGGCAGCTCTTGTGGCTTTTTCCGCGGCGGCCCGGACAAACTGATTTTGGTCTTTTAATAGGACCGCCAGTAAAGCCAGCGATTTTTTCCCTTTTAATTGCCCCAAGGTTTCAGCCGCAGTTTTTCTGACATCTGCATTGCTTTCGTGTATGATTTTGGCAATATGGGGGATAGCTTTCTGTTCTTGCCTGATTCCGATTAATTTCAGGATGATGCTTTTAACATACCAGGGAGGTGTATTTAATCGTGGGTATAATCTATCGACATTAAGGTTGTCCCATGATCCTAATATTGAAAGGAGGCGGTCACGGATCTGTTCACTGGGATCGTCCAGACAGTCACTCAGAACCCGGCCGACCCAGGAGCGCTTGATCGTTGATAGGGCGTTGATCACATGAAGCCGTTTATTTTTGTCCTGGATAGACTTCACTTTCTGGAGTACTTTTTTTTCACTTACTCTTTTCTTTTTCGGTTTTTCTACAGCTTTTCTCGGCATTATGATATGGATTGAGTCTGACTATAATAAAATGCCCTTTTAATTATAGCAAAATAATTTTATCGACAGGAAACCTTCAAACCAGTTCCAAAATATGGCCAAGTTTTTCTTTTTTGGTCTTGAGATACCGGAGATTTGATTCATTTGGGGGGATTTCAATTGGGACCCGTTCCACTATCTCCAGTCCGTATCCAGTCAAGCCAATATATTTTCGGGGATTATTTGTTATGAGGCGGAGTTTATTGACACCGAGTGACACTAAGATCTGAGCCCCGATCCCGTAATCTCTGTGGTCGGCTTTAAACCCCAATTTCTTATTGGCTTCAACGGTATCACAGCCGTGATCCTGAATGGCGTAAGCCTTGATCTTATTGATCAATCCGATCCCCCGGCCTTCGTGATTGAGGATGTAAAGGATAACTCCAGCCCCTTCTTTGTCTATCATTTTCATTGCCTGGTGCAGCTGGTCCCCGCAGTCGCAGCGTGAAGAAGCAAAGGTGTCTCCGGTTAAACATTGAGAGTGGGCGCGTACAAGTGTAGGCACATCCTTTTCAAGTTTTCCCCTCACCAGGGCGACATGATGTTCGTTATGGACAGTGTCTTCAAAAACCATGATCCTGAAATGGCCATACTTGGTAGGCAGATCAGCTTCTTCAATTTTATTGACGAGCATCTCATGTTTCATCCTGTAATTGATAAGATCCGCGATCGTGAGTATGGGGATGTCATAAGTTTGGCTGAATTCTTCAAGCTCAGGCATACGGGCCATGGTCCCGTCTTCATTCATGATCTCACAGATAACTCCGGCTGGGTATAATCCGGCCAGCTTGGTTACATCAATGGAAGCTTCTGTCTGCCCGGCTCTTTGAAGCACTCCCCCCTCTTTGGCTTGAAGAGGGAAAATATGTCCCGGCCGGGCCAGGTCCGACGGTTTCGTATTAGGGTCTATGGCGGTTAGGATGGTTTTAGCCCGGTCAAACGCAGAAATTCCGGTGGTGATCCCTTCTCTGCAGTCGATAGATACCGTAAATGCAGTTTCGAATCTGGCAGTATTGTCCGAAACCATTAAAGGAAGGTCCAGCTGTTTTAATTTTTCTCTGGTCAGGGATAGACAGATGAGTCCGCGGCCATGTTTTGCCATAAAATTTATGATATCCGGAGTGATCTTTTCAGCCGCAGCCATGAGATCGCCTTCGTTTTCCCTGTCTTCATCATCAACCAGGATGATGAGTTTTCCGGATTTAACCGCTTGGATAGCACGTGTGACCGAGTCAATATCAAGCTTTATATTCATTGGTAAGGCCTTTATCTTTTTGTGTATTAAACATCCAATTATACACATATTTGCCGATTATGTCACTTTCAATATTGACCTGGTCACCCCTTTTTAGATGTCCAATATTAGTCTGTTCCAGAGTGATGGGAATGATCTCGACATCAAAAGAAGAGGGATGTATTTCTGCCACGGTTAGGCTTACTCCATTAACCGCTACGGAACCTTTGGGTATGAAAAAAGGCTTTGATTTAGGAGAAAGGGAAAGGGTGATCCGCTGGCCCGCTCCTCTTTTTTGGATTCTCAAAACCTTCTCTGTACCATCGATATGGCCAGTAACCAGATGCCCGCTTAACAGTGAGGAAAGGGAAAGAGGTAGTTCAAGGTTGAGAACATCATTTCTGCGAAGCTGGCCCAGGTTGGTTTGTTTAAGGGTTTCCTCAGACAGGTTGAAATGGAGCAAGGGTCCGTTTTTATTGATCACACTCAAACATACTCCGTTGACCGCGAGACTATCTCCCAAGTTTATATGGGAAGAAACAGTAGGGGCCTCGATGGTTATCTCTCTTTTTGAATGGACATAGGAGCTGAATTTACCCAGGTGAGTGATTATTCCTGTAAACATGAGCAGTATCCCTCTATAAGAATGTCATCCCCAATCTGAAAGACGAAAATATTTTTCAATTTCTGAGCATCCTTGATAAATTCTGCGCCTTGCCCCTGATAAAAAGTGGCGGCATCTTGTCCTCCAATGAGTTTCGGGGATAAAGTTAAAATTACTTTATCTACCAGTTTATTGTCAAGGAAGCTGGTTTGAAGAGCACTTCCGCCTTCCACGAGCAGACTGGAAATGCCTCGTTCGCCTAATTGTCTTAAAACGATCTCCAGTTCTATTCTGCCGGTATCTGATGGGATGGGGATGATCTCTACTCCTTGTTTTCTGAGAGCATCGGCTTTGGCGCTCTTGGCTTCATTCAAGGTAAAGATGAGGATTTTTCCCTCCGACAAAGTGCTCAAGAGCTTTGCCTGCAGCGGGAATCTCAAGTCTGAATCAAGAATGACTCGGGTGATCGTTTTGCCCTCCCAGTTAGGATGCCTGACCGTCAGCCGGGGGTCATCTTTTAAAATTGTGTTTATCCCGGCCATAATCGAATCATATTCTCCTCGGAGGAGATGTATATAGTCTCTGGTTTCCTTTGAAGAGATCCATTGAGAATCTAAGGTCCTGGTTGCTGTCTTTCCGTCAAAACTGAGAGCAGCTTTGACAGTTACGAAGGGGATTTTTTTGGTGATGTATTTGAAATAGGTTTCATTCAGTTTTTTATTTTTCTCTTCCAATAATCCCAGGCTGAGCTCTATTCCTGCTGCTTTGATTTTTTCTATGCCTTTTTTATAGACCAGAGGATTAGGATCATAAGAGGAAACAACGATTCTCTTTAATCCTGATTTTAAGACCTTGTCTACACAGGGAGGGGTTCTGCCCCAGTGAGTGCAGGGTTCGAGGGTAAAATAGGCCGTGGCATTTTTGGCTTTTCTGCCGGCTTGATCAAGGGCGATGATCTCGGCATGGGGCCGTCCCGGTCTTTCATGGTATCCTGCTCCTGCGATCTCTCCATCCTTGACAATGACGGCTCCGACACAAGGATTAGGACTCGTCCATCCTCTGGCTTTTTCAGCCAGGCCGTAAGCCATTTCGATATAGGCTTTATCACTAAATGTTTTCATGAGAGTAAGGCATCAACGAATTCATTCGGAGAAAATTCCATAAGATCTTTTTCACTTTCTCCGATTCCGATATATTTGATCGGCAGATCTAATTCATCGGCGATTCTAATGACGCTTCCTCCTTTGGCGGTTCCATCAAGCTTGCTTAGAAAAATACCTGTCAAACCGGAAGATTTTAAAAATTCCCTTGCCTGAATAAGTGCATTTTGGCCGATGCTGGCATCAAGGACCAAGAGCACTTCACAGGGTATATTTTCCAGCTCACGCAGGATGATGCGCCTGATTTTTTCCATTTCCTGCATCAGATTGACATTGGTATGGATCCTCCCCGCTGTATCCACCAGCAGCATATCGGATTCTCTTGATTTATAAGATTGAATAGCATCAAAAACTACTGATGCAGGATCAGCATTGTATTGTCCCTGAACAACAGGAATATTTAGTTTTTTCCCCCAGATGGATAGCTGTTCCCGTGCTGCGGCTCTAAAGGTATCTGCAGCGGCCATAAGAACAAGCTTTCCAGATTCTCGATACTTATAGGCCAATTTTGCTAGCGAGGTTGTTTTCCCACCTCCGTTTACGCCAACCATCATTATTACCATTTTATTAGGTAGAGAATCCGAAGGGGACGCGCTTTGTTCGAGGATTTTTAGAATTTCTTCTTTAAGAGCGTTTCTTATTTCCGTAAAGGAATCGGTTTTTTTGGTTTTATCCCTTACTTGGTTAATTATTTTTTCGGTCAGATCGATACCGACATCGGCTAAAATCAGGGCTTCGGTTAGTTCTTCCAGGATAAATTCGCGGTCTTTATTGCTCTTGATTATTTCATCGAATTTGGTCTTGAAAGTTTCCCGGGTTTTAACCAGTTTTTGTTTCAGATTCTCAAGCACGATGATGTCATTATATTTTGAAGGCTGGTAAATATCAACTTTCAATTTATGGGTCGTTATGCTAAAGTTTGGGGCTTATGAATGAAACGGTTTGGATCGTAAAGCAGAGCGGTGAAGAGGCGCAAGCACTTGCTGATGATCTCAATATTCCTCTGGAAATTGCTCATATTCTTGTCAACCGGAATATTACCGATCCTTTAACTGCCCGGGAATTTTTATTCGGCACTCTGGAAAATTTAAATGATCCTTTTTTAATGAGGGATATGAAGAAAGTAATTTTCCGGCTCCAGCAGGCGATCCGCGAAGGAGAAAATATATTAATATTCGGTGATTATGATGTCGATGGAATTCTATCCGTGGTCATTTTAACCAAGGCCCTAATGACATTAGGAGGAAAAGTCGACCATTTTATTCCGGACCGGTTGAATAAAGGATATGGGATTAAACAGGAATATGTTGATATTGCTGTTCAAAGGAAAGCAGGATTGGTTATCAGTGTGGACTGCGGAATAAAAGCAGTCGATTTTGTTAGATCCGCCAAAGAAAAAAATATCGATACTATTATAACAGACCATCACCGGGCAGGGAAAACACTTCCGGATTCCTATGCGATACTCAATCCCGTTATACCGGATTCAAGCTATCCTGATAAGAACTTAGCCGGAATAGGCGTAGTCTTTAAATTGATCCAGGCTCTTTTCGAAAGGCATGGATTGACTTCCCAACTACCTCATTATCTAAAGCTGGTTTCTATCGGCACAGTAGCTGATGTGGTTGAGCTTCGAGGGGAGAACCGTTTGTTTGTAAAGTATGGCTTAAAAGGATTAAGCGAAGTTTCCAATCAGGGGCTTAAGAGTCTGCTTGAGATCTGCAGGCTGGAAAACTCAGAGATAACTACGGGTGATGTTGGTTTCAGAATTGGGCCCAGGATCAATGCGGCCGGCCGTTTGGGTGATACGGAAAATGTGTTCAGATTATTCTTTTCCGAATCAGTTGAAGAAACCAGAGAAATTGTTCTTTTTTTGGATAAAATGAACAGTCAGCGACAGAAAATCGAAGAACGAATTTTAAAGCAGGCCATAAACCGGATTAAAAAGGGGAATTTACAAAAAAAATACAAGATGCTGATCCTGGGTTGTGACGAATGGCATCGGGGAGTCATAGGGATTGTTGCCTCAAAGTTAAAGGATTATTTCAATAAACCGGTTCTGCTTTTTTCTTATAATGGTGACGTAGCTTTTGGCTCCGGGAGAAGTATCAAGGAATTCTCCCTTATAAACTGTCTGGAGAATTGCAAGCAATATTTCCATAATTTTGGCGGGCATACCCTTGCTGCCGGGTGCGAACTCAGATTGGAAAATATGGCCCTTTTTAAAGAGGCTGTGAATGAGTATGCCAACATCCATCTCAAGGATGATGATCTGAAGAGAAAATTAAACATCGATACCAGGATAGGTTTCCATGAAATCGATAGATCTTTTCTCGTACATATGAATATGCTGCAGCCGTTCGGGGTAGGAAATCCCAAACCGGTTTTCCTTACAGAAAATGTAGAGATCTGGGGGATCCCGAAGAGATTAAAAGGAAAACACAGCAAGTTTTTATTGCAAAATGGGGGGCGTATATTTGATGGTTTAGGGTGGCAGAAAGCTGAACTTACTGATTTTTTTAATAAGGGGGACCGGGTTGATATCGTCTATACGCTTCAAACCAATACCTACTTGGGTCAAGATAGACTTTCTCTCTCTCTCGAAGATCTCCGCCTGCACAAGGATTGAATGCCGAGGCATTAATCCTGATTCCTATGCAAATAATGGTAAATTCTGATAAAATATGATCTTATTATCGGTGATTCAGGCTGATCAGAACATAAAAAATATTTTTATCAGGAAGATTAAGCAAAGTGACTAGATTTGATTTTAGTATGGTTAAAATCTTGCAGGGGATTATTCTCTTCCTCTTATTTCTAACCTTGGTCTATATCGGCTTTTATATCATCACTCATACCCAAACCAAGACCGAAGTTGCTCGGGCTGACGAAGATATCCCTGAGCAAAAAATGGAAAAACTGAGGTCTGTTGAATCCAAGGAGGAAAAGAATACCCTTGAGATCAGGGCTGATACTCATTATTTAGGAGAAGACGGACTTAATCATCTTGAAGGTAAAGTACGGCTTGTGTTCCCAAAAAAAAGCGAAGGGGAAGATATTATCATTACAGGAGATAAGGTAACTTATAATGAAGAGCTGAAAAATTTCAGCCTTGAAAATAAGGGGATAGTAAGATTCAAAGATATCCGCATACAAGCACAAGCTTTAGACTACGATGCCGAAAAAGAATTGTTTAAAACCAACAAAGAGGTTTTTTTCACTTCAGGGCGGCTGGAAGGATCAGCGCAAAGCCTTTCCTATTCTATGCGGATTCAAAGGCTGGAACTGAGTAAAGATATCAAATTAAAGATAAAGCCAAAATTGGGGTCGGATACTCCCGTATTTTTAAATGCGGATAAAGTGGTTTATTTTAAAAATACGGGGAAAGGTGAATGCGTAGGCAGGGTGGAATTGATACAAGGCAGGAGCCACGTCAGGGCCGGACGGATGAATTTTGAACTGACCACTGATAGGGAATTTGTAAAATCGATCGATCTAAAAGAAGAGGTTGATATCTTGCTTTATTTAGATAATGACAAGGCAACGCCCATATCTGAAGATGAAGAAAAAAACAAAATTAAAAAATTCAGCCGGGAAGGATGGGAGATCAAGGCACAAACTGTTTTTTTAGAAGGATATCGGATAAACTCCCAGTTTAAACGGATCCTGGCAAAGGGAGAAAGTCTTTTTAAATTTATTCATTCGTCGGAAGATTACTCTCAAGTAAAGGCCGGCATGATCGATCTGACTCTGGAAAGGGATGGAGAGCTGAAAGAATTTATTGCTGAAAATAATTCCAGTTTGGTTGAAAAGAATAAGAGATCCGGTGATGACCGGCAGATAGATGGCCATAAGATCGTTATTGACGGAAGGAAAGATGAGCTTATAGTCTCTGGAAAGGAAAATGGCATGGCCAAGATGTTGTCCTCAGGATATGAGATCACGGCTGATACTATAAAATTATTTCTGGAAAATAATGATCTTGAAGCCGGGAAAAATGTAAAAGTCATCATTGGCTCGAGGAAGGAAGATGAAAAGACCGTTGGCTTTTTTTCCAAAGATCAAGCTATGTTTATTGCTTCTCCCGAATTGAGATATACAGATGAAAACCAACGTTTTTACTTTTATGGAGGAATTAAGATCTGGCAGCAAAAACAGATGCTTTTAGCAGAGGACTTCAACCTGTATAGGGACACCGGGAAGTTTCTCGGCAGTGGAGGAGTAAAAACCGTCTTTCCCTATGAATCAAAACACGATGAGGAAGAAAATAAAATTGAGATCGAATCTGAAGAATTGAGTTATCAACCGGAAAAAAATGCGATCGCCTATTTAGGCAACTGCACTTTAAAGGTTAAAGACATTCAAATGCAAGCCCAAGTGCTTTCTGTTCTACTGGATGATGAAAACGGAACCGTGACAGGAATATCTGCGGAAAAAGAAGTGAAAGTGCTCCAGGATAAGAGTGAAGGGAGGGGAGAAAAAGCTTTTTTTGATGTAAAAGAAGAGATATTTATCCTCGAGGGGCATCCGGAACTTATAGATGAAAACAAGGGTAAGATCGAAGGGGATAAATTGACTTTTCACATGGCCGATGGTAAAATCACCGTCGAAAATAAAGGCGAAGAAAGGTCGATTTCGGTCATTAAAAAGTGAGATATGAAAGAGCATTTGGAAGCGTTGGGGCTGGAAAAGAGCTATCAGAAAAGAAAAGTCGTAAATAACATTTCTATATATGTAAAAAGGGGGGAGATTGTCGGCCTGCTCGGATCTAATGGAGCAGGAAAAACCACTACCTTCTCCATGATCGTGGGTCTCGTCCCTCAGGATAAAGGAGAGATATTTCTTGATGGCGAAAATGTTACCAGGATTCCTATGTATATGCGGGCCAGAAAAGGCATGTGTCTTCTGCCCCAGGAATCATCGGCGTTCAGGAAGTTGAGTGTGGAAGATAATCTATATTCAATAGTTGAAATGTCTAATGGAGATTTTTCTAGTATAAGACAGAGTGTCGAACAGATACTCAACGAGCTTGGACTGATAGATCTATTAAAAGCCAAAGCTTATACCCTATCAGGAGGCGAGAGAAGAAGACTTGAGATAGCCAGGGCCTTGATAACCAATCCGGACTATATTCTTTTAGATGAACCTTTTACCGGGATCGATCCTCTTGCTATTCTTGACCTTCAGGAGATAATTCAGACTTTGAAGGAGAAGGGGCTGGGATTATTGATCACGGATCATAGTGTTAGAGAAACTCTTAGGATTACCGATCGAGCCTATATTATTGAAAAAGGGAAAATACTGAAAGAAGGAACCCCTCAAGATATTGTGGATTCAGACGAAGTGCGTAGGACTTATCTTGGGGAAAATTTTGAGCTTGATTGAAATAGTGAAACAATATATAAACGAATAGAGTGATGGCTTTAAAACAACAATTACATCAAAGACAAGTGCAGCGGCTTGTTCTAGCACCAGCACTTCAACAAGCAATTAAATTATTACCGCTGACCAATCTGGAATTGATCGAGATAATCGATGACGAGCTTTCCCAGAATCCCATGCTTGAATTGGAAGAAGATTCCATGGATAGAAAAACCGATAAGGAATCCTCTACGGACAAGGAACCTTCTGAGATGCAAAGAGAGAAGACTATACAGGATGAATTAAATTCAGGCGTTGATTCTTCCAACCGGGACGAAGACTCGGATATAAATACTTATTTTCAGGAATATTTTGATGATCGGATGAGGTCTTCTTTTATTGAAAAAAAGGAATCTCTCAATCTGGAAAATTTTATCGCTAAAAGAACCACGCTTTGGGATCATTTAGACTGGCAGGTGAATCTGTCTTTTTCTGATGAAGAAGAGAGGGAAATTGCAAAATATATAATCGGCAACATTAATGAAGACGGGTATCTCACCATAACCGAAGAGGAGATCGCAGGATTTCTCAAGGTTCCTCTTCAGAAAGTAAACGCTGTTCGTAAAAAGATAATGAATTTCGACCCGGTTGGAGTGGGCAGCTTGGGGCTAAAAGAAGCCCTGCTCATTCAGATGGATTATCTTGGAATTGATGATGCTGTAACGAGGGAAATAATATCAGAACACCTCCACCTCTTGGAGAAATCGGATTTTCTCCAGCTTACAAAAGTAATGGGCCTTAGTATGGATGAAGTAAGGACGCATATTGATGTAATAAAAAGTCTGGATCCAACCCCGGGAAGGAAATACAGCGAGGAAAAAACTTATTATGTTATCCCGGATATCATCGTGAAAAAAGAAGATGATGAACTGAAGGTAACTTTAAATAATGAAGGATTGCCCCGGCTGAGGATCAATAATTATTACCGAACTCTGCTGGCGAAGAGTTTGGTCGATAATCCTGAAGCCTCTCAGTTTTTGAAAGAAAGAATGAAAAAAGCTTTCTGGTTTCTACGCAGCCTCGACCAGAGAAATCAGACAATTGACCGGGTGGCTAATTATATTGTAGAGAAACAAAAGGATTTTATTGAAAAAGGGATCGAATACATAAAGCCATTAACGCTGATCGAACTGGCTCAGGAAATTGGTGTGCATGAATCGACTGTGGGCAGGGTTGTGGCCAATAAGTATATGATGACATCGAGAGGGGTTTTTCCTTTAAAGTATTTCTTTCATAAATCCTTATCCGGAAATTATGGTGAAGAAATATCTTCATTGAGAGTAAAGGAAAGAATTAAAAGATTGGTGGAGAATGAATCAAAGGATAATCCATTGAGCGATATTGAGATTGGTGATATTCTGGCTAAGGAAAATTTCAACATTGCCAGAAGGACGGTTGCGAAATATAGGAAGCAGCTCAATATCCCCCCTTCTCACATAAGAAAAAGAAAATATTGGATGGAGGAACCTTAATGAAAATCAATTATACAGCTCGCAATGCCGAGATAACGCCTCAGATCAAAAAATATTGTGAGAGGCGAATGAATTCCCTGGAGAAATTGGTCGGCTACCCGATCGAGGCAGATCTGCTGTTGGCTCAGGAAAAATACCGCCATAAAGTAGATATAAATATTAAAACAAAGGGAGGTACCCTTAATTCCCAAGAAGAAACGCAGGATATGTTGAGCTCACTTGGCGTTGCCTTTGATAATATAGAAAAAAGAGTAAAAAAAGAAAAAGATAAACTCAAGGGCCGTAAGAGAAGGCGTGCCAGGGAACCTGAGTTAGAAGTTTTAACTGAAGAAACGGAAAAACCCGTGGGTAAAATAATAAGAACCAGAGAATTTACTATGAAGCCTCAGTCCGTGGAGGAAGCTTTGATGTTGATGGAATCCAGAAGATATAATGTATACATGTTTAGAAAATTCGATTCGGAAAAATGGGCTGTGCTTTACCGCCGAAAAGATAAAAATTTTGGTTTGATCGATCCTGAAGAATGAGGTGGATGCGAGATTAAATTGAAAATATATAATTTACTTAAAGAAGATATGATCATTCCGGACCTGAAGGCCCGGGATAAAGATGAAGCTCTCCGGGAGATGGTGAGTTATTTGAAGTCAAAAAACAAAGAGATCAAGGAAAGCGAGTTGTTTGAAAAACTTTTACAACGGGAAAAACTTGGCAGCACAGCGATTGGGGATGGAGTTGCCATTCCCCACTGTAAATTAAAGAATCTTAAGGATTCGATTGTATTGTTAGGGGTATCCAAGAAAGGTATTGATTTCAACTCTTTGGATAACAAGGCTTCATATACTTTATTTCTTGTGGTTTCTTCTCCTGATAATCCGAGCTTGAATCTTCAGATCCTGGCAGGAATCGCGCATATAGTCCGCAAGGCAAAATCGTTGACAAAGAAAATTCAAAATTCGAATACCAGAGGAGAGATCTTAAATATAATAAGAGAAGAAGAAGAAAAATTAAATGAATAACGGGAAGGGTTTTTCCCTGACTGTTCGTGATTTTTTTAGTAAAGGGAAAAAGGATCTCAAGCTTGAATGGAGGGGGGGACGAACTGGAATAGAAAAGAAAATATTCCCTGATTTTCCCTATAAAGTAAAACCGGCAGTACATATCGTAGGGAAGGATGAGTATGAACTGTATCAGTCGTTTTCTCAAAGAAAGAAGCAAGGTTATTTTAAAAGGCTAACTAATAAAGGTACAGCAGCCATCATTGGAACAGAGAATTTACATTTTTCTTCTGAGTTTGAAAACGCTGCCGAGGAGAGGGAATTAGCTCTCTTCGTAACTCCCTTATCTGTCACCGAGTGCAAAAAAAAGATCAAAAAAATTCTCACCGGAGTGTTACCTAATCAGGCTATCATTTCCGGAGGGGTTCTCGAGGTATTCGGAATAGGTATCATCATAATAGGTGACAGTGGAGTTGGAAAGAGCGAATGTGCTTTAGATCTTATTTCCCATGGACATAAATTTATTTCTGATGATGTTACTCTTTTTTATATAAATCCGAATAGAGTATTGTGTGGGTCGGCCCCTGATATAAGTAAAAATTATATGGAGATTAGAGGGTTGGGGATCATTAATATCAAAGAAGTATTCAGTGAATATGTGAGCAAAGATAAGGCTAAAATAGAGCTTGTGATTAAACTCAAACGTTGGGAAGAAGGTAAACAATACGATCGGCTCGGCCTGAAATTCCCTAAAAAATATGAAATTCTCGGAAAAAAGCTGCCGCTGATCGTCATTCCTGTTGCTCCGGGAAGGAATATTGCAATGCTGATCGAGGTCGCATGTAAGGTGCATATTCTAAGAAAAAGAGGGATCAAAGCTTCTGTGGATATGGTTAACAAGGTAAATAATCAGATCTGGAAACAATCAGTAAAATGAAAAAAAAAGATAAGGACGACAGGTTTCTGATCATTACCGGTTTGTCCGGTTCCGGCAAAACAATTTTGAGCCGGTTTCTGGAAGATCTGGGTTATTACTGTGTGGATAATTTGCCCTCTAAACTTATCCCCAATTTTGTTGATCTTTGGAAACGGGAAGAAGTCAAGATCGATAAAGTCGCCCTGGTTATGGATATCCGTGAAACCGGATTTTCAGAAAAATTTCCTGCTGTTCTAAAGATGATTCAAAAAGAAATATCCCCTAAGATTATTTTCCTCGAGGCTTCCACAGAGACTCTGGTAAAAAGATACAGCGAGAGCCGCCGGCCCCATCCTCTTGCCGGTGAGAAGACAGTGATAGATGCTGTCATTAAAGAGAGAAAGCACCTCGAGAAAATACGGGCATTGGCGGATGAAATCATCGAAACCACTTCTATGTCTATAAATGACCTGAGAAAGTATTTGGAAAGGAGGTTTCTCTCGCCCCAATCCGGCAAGATGCAGATTTCCATTGTCAGTTTTGGATATAAATATGGAGTCCCCATCGATTCTGATCTGGTTTTTGATACCAGATTTCTGCCCAACCCTTATTATGTGGATCACCTGCGGGATCTATCCGGAAATAATCACAGAGTTCGGGATTACATCTTTGATTCAGAGGCAACCAATGCCTTTATTTCTAAATTGTATAATTTCCTTGATTATTTACTGCCGAATTTTGTGGATGAAGGAAAAAGTCACCTAACGATTTCCATCGGTTGTACTGGAGGAAAGCACAGATCTGTGGCTATCTCTAATATTTTGGCAAAATGGCTTAAAGAGCGGAAGTATAGAGTTAGAACACATCACCGCGACATCCACAAATAAAATTATGGATTATTCATAAAAATTGCTGATGATTTAATAAAGAATTAATCTTCAGGAACTTATTCTAATTGTGATGATGACGTTATCTTTTGCGGTTTTTATTTCATAGTGATTGTTTTAATCAGCAATTTTTATGAATAATCCATGCACATTCGTTTATTCGTTAAGTGTAATCCTCCTTGAGGGAAGATGGGGGGGTGGACATGGGATGGCGTCGGCCCGAGCTCCTGTTAAGGGATTGGGCGGGAGGGCTGCACTGCCTTGAATTCGCGGTATTACATATACAGCTCCTCCGATAGTTTCAGAAAAAATTTACTTTTAATAAATTTAAATGGTAAAATCATAAAAAGAGACATAGTAGTTAAATGATTTTTTTCAATGTTCCCTGGAGTAGAGTTAGGGAGTGATTAAAATGATAGGAGGAATAATCGTCTGTCACGGAAAACTGGCAGAGGAATTGTTGAATGCACTGACGATTATATTAGGGGAAGCGGTTAATATTGAGGCAATCTCGATCGGGTGGTATGATGATGTTGAAGAATCTAAGAAAAAGATCAATAAATCCCTAAAAAGGGTCGACCAGAAAAATGGAGTCATTATTTTTACGGATATGTTTGGCGGAACGCCTTCAAATTTAAGTTTCACTTTCTCTAAGGATGATCAGGTTGATATAATCACAGGTGTTAATCTTCCCATGTTAATAAAGTTTGTTTCTCTTCAAAGGAGTAACAATTTAAAAGAGGTGGCTAATAAAATAGTAGAGCAAGGGAAAAAAAACATTCATCTTGCCAGCGCGCTTTTGAACACTAAAAACTGATTATTTGTAGCCTGTCCATGATTGAAAAAACTGTAATGATCAAAAATAAGTTAGGCTTACACGCCAGAGCTGCGGTTAAGCTCATGAATTTAGCCAACCGGTTTAATTCCAGCGTCAGGATCACGAAAGATGGGAATGAAGTGGATGCCAAAAGCATTTTGGGGATTCTAACCCTTGCGGCTGTCAAGGGATCAAAAATTACTTTGAAAGTATCCGGGAAAGATGAGCATAAAGCAATAAATGCTTTGATTGAATTGATAGATGATAGATTTGAGGAAGAAGAATAAGATCCAATGGAATATATAAGGCTGAGAGGAACTGGAGTGTCTCCAGGTGTTGCCATAGGTAATGTTTTATTGATGGAAAGGGTGATATTCAGTTCTAGAAAGGAAACTATATCTTCTGACCAGATTAAAAAAGAGATAGAACGCTTAAATAAAGCGGTCGAGAGGACAAAGAAAGACCTGAAAAAGATCAGAGACAGTGTGAAAAAAAAGATCGGGGAAGATCATTCATTTATTTTTGAATCTCATCTTTTTATAATCAATGATAAATCTTTAATCCCGAATTTGAAAAAAAGCATCCGTAAAGAGAAGGTGAGGTCAGAGTGGGCGATTTCACAAACCCATAATAAATATATGAAAATATTTGAGTCTTTGACAGATGAATATTTTCGGCAGCGGAAAGATGATGTTACCGATGTTCTCTCTAAACTCTATATAAATTTAGAATCCTCCAGAAAAAAAATAAAAGATGACGGCAGCAAAAAAGTACTGGTAGGTCATGACCTTCTCCCTTCAGAAGCAGCCTTGAGGCTAAGCCAGGGGAATGTATTGGCGGTAGCCCTTGATATGGGCGGTCAGACATCTCATACCGCAATTTTGGCAAGATCGATGAATATCCCGGCTGTTTTAGGCCTTAGTCAGATAACAAAAAAGGTGAAAAATGGAGACAGGATAATCGTAGATGGGACCGATGGCGAGGTGATCATAGACCCCCCTCTTGCGATTCGAAAGGAATTTGAAGAAAAAAAGGAAAGATATAACAATTACCGGCGTGATCTCCAGAAAACTGCAGGCCTGTCCTCAGCAACTTTAGATGGAACCAAATTTACGCCTTTGGCCAACATAGAACTTCCTGAAGAAGTCAAAAATGCACTTGCTTTAGGGGCAGAAGGAATCGGTTTGTTCCGGTCTGAGTTTATCTATTTTCAGAAAACCTCTCTTCCCAGTGTAGAAGATCATTTTCAGGCCTATAATAAGATCGCAAAGGCAGCAAACCCTGCACCTGTTTATATCAGAACCGTAGATATCGGTGGAGAAAAAAATCTCCCACAACTGAATATTGAAAAAGAGCCCAATCCGGCTTTAGGTTTAAGGGCGATCCGTTTTTCCTTATCTGATCGGGAACTCTTCCGAATTCAACTCCGGGCGATACTTAGGGCCAGTGTCTCGAAGAACGTCCGCATACTCATCCCGATGATCACTGAGATCGAAGAGATCGAAGAAGTAAAACAGCTACTTGATTCTGTAAAGGATGAACTTCGTTCCCAGAAGATCCAGTTTGATGAGAATATTCCCTTAGGAGCAATGATAGAAGTACCTGCTGCCGCGGCCATCACAGATCTACTGGTCAAGGAATTGGATTTTCTGAGTATAGGTACCAATGATCTCATCCAGTATTATCTGGCTGTGGACCGAACCAATGAATTGGTTTCGTATCTTTTTAAACCTCTCCATCCCTCGGTACTGAGGTTATTAAGATTTGTCATAGAAACGGCTAATAAAGCAGGGAAGGAAATAACTGTCTGCGGAGAGATGGCGGCGGCTCCCATTTCTGCTATTGTATTGTTGGGTTTGGGAGTTCGGAATTTCAGTATGAATCCCATTTTTATTCCGAGGATTAAAAAGACTTTTAGATCAGTTGATGTCCGTACTGTGAAAAAAATTGTCTATAAAGCCCTTGAACTACGTACAGCGCAGGAAATAGAGGAATTTATTATAGAGCAGATATTGGTTAATCATCCGGAGGCATTACTCATGTCGGAGACCTCTTAAAAGCAGAAGATAAAATTAATCAGCTGTGTTCATTTCCGGCCGTAGGTGTCCTCTAAACGGATTATATCTTTTTCAGTTGAGTCGCCCAACCAGAATTCAAGTATGCGGGCCGGTTTTTTCCCTATTCCTCGAAGACGATGGGGTGTTTTTTCCGGAATAAATATTTCTTCGTTGATAGTGGGTTTCCAGATCTTGTTCCCTACCGTGATTTCAAGTCCTTTATCGAGTACGATCCAGTATTCATTTCTATGATTATGATATTGGAGCGACAGGCTTTCACCTGGATTTACAGTAATAATCTTAATGCTGGAGATGTTTTTTAGTGGATAAGATCTGAATTGGCCCCATGGACGATGGTCTTCAAAAATGTGTTTCTGATATTTACTTTTGTCATCCTTATTAATTAAAGTCAAAGTTAAAACCTCACAACGTGAGACATCCACCCAGAAACACTATTATCACTGAAGAACCAGCTAAAAACAGGTTTTAAAAAGGAACTTCGTCATCATCGTCAGGGACAGGCCCGGATTCATCATTGAAATCCTGGGAAAAATCTTGATCTGTCTCTGTATAGGATTCCTCCTTTGGAATTGATTCATCCCTTCTTCCTAACAAGGTTATGGAATAAGCATGAATCTTGGTGGTATAACGTTGGTTTCCGTCCCTATCTTGCCATTTTTCAGTTTTAAGGCGGCCTTCAAGTAAGATTTGTTTTCCCTTAGATAGATATTTTTCGCAAAATTCCGCAAGCTTCCCCCAGACAACGATACGATGCCATTCTGCCCTGATATCGCTTTCATTGGTACTGGGATTGAAGATCCTTTCATTTGTTGCCAGGGTAAAATTAGCAACAGCACGCTCTGTTTGGGGAACATATCTCAGTTCAGGGTTCTGTCCGAGATGGCCGACTAAAATGACTTTATTCAAACTATTTACATCACGCATTTGAATTTTCCAATTCCTTGATTTTTTCCTGAGCGATCCTGGCTTCGTCTTCTAGGGGATACTTTGTGACTAAAAGTTTGAACACTGATAAAGCTTCGTCTTTCCTATCCAGTTCAATAAGGCTTAATCCTTTTTTCAGGTATGCAGCCGGTAGAGTATCGCTCTGAGGAAAATTTATGAAGAGTTCATTGAAATGATCAACAGCTTCACTGTATTTTTCCTGGCTAAAATAACACTCGCCGATCCAGTATTTTGCATTATCCGCAAGAGGGCTGTCAGAGAACTGCTCGAGATATATTGAGAATCCTTCAATGGCTAATAAAAAATTTCCCTTTCTGAAATCGGAATAAGCCATATCATAAACTTCTCGCGGGGATAGATCTGGTACAGTCGGGAATAATTCTTCCTCTTCTGCTTGAGCCAGGTCACTTTTTTGAGTCTCTTCTTTAAGTGGAGTAACCTCCTCAGTTGTCCCTCCGGTTTCTTGTTGCTCATCCGGAAAGGCTGCGCTTTTGAGTACCAGAAGATCTTCAGACATACGGGAGAATTGATCGCTCATGCCATCTAACTTTTCCAAAAGCAGTCGATACTGAGCGGGAATTTTTCTTTGTTCGGATTCTAATTCTGCTTGTTCTCTGGTGATAAGCTGGGTTAATTTTAGAATTTCTGCCAGATAGTCTTTGATGGCTTGGATATCAGCCTGATTCTGTTCGATCTTATTTTCCATCTGGATTATTTTTTGCCTGAGAAGCTGGACATCCTGGTAAATAAGTTCATAGACTTTTTTTTCTTGTCCTGAAAATAGGGCAGTTGAAGAAATGAATAAAAGAAGAAAAATCAGTGAACAAAACTTTTTAGACATAAAAGATCATTTATTTTGCGATAATAGTAAATTCACAACGACGGTTTTTTTGCCAAGCTTCCTCGTTACTAGCGGGATCAAGGGGTTGGCTTTTTCCGTAGGAGATGGTTTTGATCCGGTCTGGGGAAATCCCAAGGCTTACAAGAAAATCATAAGCAGCTTTTGCTCTTTTTTCACCCAGGGACATGTTGTATTCCTCTGTTCCCCTTTCGTCACAGTGACCCTCAATCAGAACTTCAACAGAGGGCCATTTCTTTAGATAGGTTGCATTGGCTTCCAAAACGGGTTTAGCGTCTTCACGAATAAAGAATTTGTCATAATCGAATTGGATAGTATCCATGGGTTCTTCGGCGTTCAGTTCTTCAAGGGTTTTTTTTGCGAAGATCTCTTCTTCTGTAAGAACCGGCTTTACGGGAGGTTTTTCAACTTTTTCTACTTTCGGCTGTTCTTTTACCTGAGGAGGAGGCGGGGGTGTTTCTTCTACCTTCTTTTGACAGGAAATAAAGAACGCCACTAATAAAAGACAGGAGAGAGAAAGGACTAATAATTTTTTCATTTGAACTCCTTTGAAAATATATTTAACATTCCATCCTCTTTTTGGGCACAACATCGTTTCCCATTGTATAAAAATAATTTTTTTTATGTCAATAGCCGAAGACGAATTTTACAATAAATAATCATTTAGACCAATCAGGTAGTTTGTTTTCGCCATCAGAAGTAAGCCTTTTTAAGTTAGCGCCGTCATAATCGATGCTGTATAACTGGATGGATCCTGTCCGGTTGGAGGAAAATATGATATGGCGGCCGTCTGGTGACCAGGTTGGTGATTCATTGCGGGCATAGCCTTCGGTTACTTTGATAGTTTGATTTGTTCTCAAATTGATCACATAGAGATCGAAGACCGCAGCAACTCGGGAGACGTAGACTATGCGGTCTCCAGTAGGAGCCCAGTCAGGCGCGTCAAAATAATTCCCGCCAAAACTTACTCTGCGGACATTTGATCCCTCTGCATCCAT
>CAZLBV010000354.1:0-6735 GCA_964557845.1 uncultured Eubacteriales bacterium
GGTCGTTTCCATGGTAATACCAGCCAAAAAGCACCGGAACTGTCATAAACAGTCCGATAAAAAAAAGTATAAAACCGAGTACGCGACCGACAATCCCAAGATTCATATCTTTATCTCAGCCTGAAAATAGTTTTTCGACATTGGGCAGTGCCTGGGGAAGCGAGAAAACAACCACATGATCGTCTGGTTGTATGATCGTTTCTCCCACGGGAATGATGACCTTATCTTTCCGCATCACAGCACCCAAGATAGACCCTTTAGGGAAATCAATCTTACTTAACGGCTTTTTAGTAATGCGAGATTCGGGGTGGACCAGGTACTCAACGGCCTGTGCATCCAGGCCGGAAAGAGAAGCCAAAGACACAACATCCCCCCGGCGAATGAGGCGTAGGATGGTATTCGATGTGATGATATTCGTGTTAACGGCGGCATTGACACCGATCGGAGCCATTAGGGGAAGATATTCGCTGCGGTTGACCAGCACAATAGTTTTGGTCACGCCCAGATGTTTAGCCAGAAGGCTGGTCAGGATATTGGTCTCCTCATCATCCGTAACACTTATAAGAGCATCTGTTTCCAGGATACCCTCAGTGGCCAGCAGATCAAAATCTCTTCCGTCGCCGTGGATGACAAGGGCCCGGCGCATATTATCTGCCAGCATGGACGCCCGGTCCGCATCTGAGTCGATAAGTTTGATGGTCAAATCTTTCTCCTGCTCCAGTAAGCGGGCTGTGGTCTGACCAATCCTTCCTCCTCCCAGAATCATGATCTGCTGCAGCTTTTCATTGGATTTACCCATTAAAGAAATGACATCAGGCACATCGTCCACAGCGGCAACAATGAATAATTGGTCACGGCCAAGAAAGATATCATTCCCTCCGGGAATGATAGTCTCGACTCCCCGCAGAATAGCCACCAAGCGAAAAACCTTATCGGGGTACTCCTTACTGACTTGCTCGAGGGTTTTATGTAAGTGAGGACAGGAGGCATCGATACGAATGCCAATGAGCTGGATCTTGTTGTCGGCAAATTCAAGGACATCGGTGGCCGCACTGCGCTTGATTAGGAGTATGATCTCTTTGGCTGTCTCAAGCTCAGGGTGAATAGCTAAATCTACTCCCCAATCTCTAAGCGTGAAATGCGGCGGATTCTCAAAAAAAACAGGATTTCTGATCCGGGCGATCTTCTGCTTCACACCGTATCGGGCAGCCATACTGCAAGCCAGGACATTCTGCTCGTCGCTGCCGCTGACGGCGATCATCATATCGGTATCTTTAATGCCTGCTTCCTCAAGAATGCGGTGGTCGCTTCCCTGCCCCTGAAGGACCTTTATGTCCATGCATTCATCGGCCTTACGGCATTGAACAGGGTTGATATCTATAGCTACGATGTTGTGGTTTTCTCTAGACAGAATCATGGCCAGATGTGAGCCAACTTGACCGAGTCCAAGCATAACTATGTTAAGATTCATGAATTAATTCCGACTTCCCGCATTCCTGGCGGCCCTTATATATACCACAGGGCTAGACAGAAGTCAAAAACCTAAATGAGTCTAGGACATGACGGCTTATTTATAGGATGTGTTTACGCATCTTTTATATTCCCGGGCATAAATTTCTTTGTCTCGGATCACGCATCCGGTCGGGCCGCCGTAGCGCATCAGTTCCGTACACCGGGAGCAGGCGATGCAGGTTTTGCTTGAAAATAATTTTCTTCTTTCCATCAAGTCTCGGGGAGCATCAGGATAGGCGGTAGAACTCCGGCCCAGACCGATGAAACGTGCTTGACCGTCCGCAATGACTCCTGCCGCCAGAAATGGCCAGAACTGCCGCAGCCAGGAATAGCCGGTCCCTACAAATGGAAGCTGGGGGAATTCCTTCTGCAAGACAGCCGTATTCTTTATGATCCGGGAGATAGATTCAAGAGGGTGTTCATCCGGTTCTGACGATCCCGGAAGGGGGCGGTCAAAGGGCCGCCCGACTGACGGGTCCCGGTAAGGATTTCCCATGGTTACATTGATTAAACGGCATCCGCACTCTTTCAGCATCTCGATCAAGCACGCAGGCTCAGCAAGATCAGGCCCTTTCGGGAACAATCTATTTGCCCCAAACCCATAGGGATAAGGAACTGCATCCCACAGGCTAAGGCGAACCGCAACCTCAATGCCCGGCACTTGCGCTCTTATTCTTTCAACTGTTTCGATCAGGAAGCGGGACCGTTTTTCAAAACTCCCTCCGTAACGGCTTTTCTTTCTTTTAAAAGCCGCTAAAAGATCATTGATCAAATAGCCGTGACAGGCTTTGATATCGACAGCATCGAATCCCGCTTTTGCGGCAAGGCCGGCAGCGTTTACAAATTTATCTTGGATAGCGGCTAATTCATCGTCGGTTAGAATATGGATCTCATCTTTATCTTTATCCAGATAAGGATTACAGGCCGCAGCCAGAGGCACCAGTTGACCATCGGGCCGACTGTAGCGGCCGGAATGAGTAAGCTGAACGACGAGATAAGGCTCATGCCGGCTGCCGAAGGTATGCCTCGCCACTTGCCGAGTGTGCTCTACCAACCGGCTGAATGAATCAACATTTTTATCATGTAGCCACAGCTGCCTTGGATTGGACCGACCTTCGGGCGCAACACTGACGGCTTCAAACCAGATAAGACCGCTCCCCCCGGAGGCAAATCTCCCATAGCGCCTGAACGCCAGGTCATCAGGACTGCCATCAGGCAGGGAATCAAATCCTTCCATGGGATGCACAGCCAGTCGGTTGGGTATGGTTCTGCCATCTAAATTATATTTCTGGAATAAAACAGGAATGTCATCACTTAGTGGCAGGGAAAGATCCAGTGTCTCGATCTTGGCCGCTAATTCATCTTTGGATTTGAAAGCAAAGGCTTCATGTTTGGCCATAAACCCATTTTATTTTATCTTAAAGGATATGTTAACCTGTATTTAAATAAATTGGGGCCGATCTCGATCCCAGGGTAATTGAACAGGGATAAATCAAATAAATATCAGCCAGCAAACGTCCGATAATGAGAGCCAGAGAAGCGCCTGGAAGGGTCCCCCCTGAGAGGGTCAGACCCAGCTATATCACTAATAATAAATAAATTTCATAAAATACAATGTCGATTTTTTAGCTTAAAAGGCCAATTTGCCCCCCAAAAAAATGGGTAAATGGGTAATGGGTAGATTTGAGAATTCTAATATAAATTGGGATTCTTTTTCGAGGTCATCTAAAATCCACAATTTTAACTCCAAAAATCTCATATAAGAGACGAATATCTGTGGAAATCTCAGGTTAATTTATTGAAAACAAAGCAATTATTTGGGCCCGACCCCGGAATCAAGAAACGACTGCAGGCTCAAGGAGCCGGATAGTGCCTCTGGCGGCATCGACCTCTGCTTCGATGCCGATTGGGATGGTGAATTTCATCGATATATGGCCGATCATGGAACCAAACCAGCTTGGGATGCCCAGAGGCTTGATATGATCATCCAGGACCTGTTCCATGGTTAGAGACCCGTATCCCTCGTCGGGATCGCAATCGGTGCAGCTCGCGAAGATGAATCCTTTCGCCTGGGCCAAGACGCCGGCCAGTTTGAGGTGGGTGAGCATGCGGTCTACCCGGTAAATCTCCTCATTGATGTCCTCGACGAATAAGATTGCCTCTTTCCATGACGGCACATATTCCGTCCCGAGGAGTGACGAGACTATGGACAGGCATCCTCCCTTGAGTATTCCCGACGCCGTCCCGGGCACGATAGTCTGAACGCGGTTTTCGCGGGGAGTCAACCGGTCAGCAGGATCGACCGGGTTCTCCATCGTGACCGTCTCACCATCCATCACAATCCTGCGAAAATAGCT
Source organism: uncultured Eubacteriales bacterium (assembly GCA_964557845.1). Classification (GTDB taxonomy): domain Bacteria; phylum Acidobacteriota; class Aminicenantia; order Aminicenantales; family Aminicenantaceae; genus CAZLBV01. Next base: position 3,870 of record CAZLBV010000354.1, read on the forward strand.
GGCAGTGAAAGAGTTCCAGGCATCGAGGCCGATCGGGCCATGAAACGTCACTAGCCCTGTTTTCGCATATATGGAGAGTAGCAGCGCCGTAATATCGCTGTAACCGATCAAGACCTTGGGGTTTTTGTGGATGATATCATAATTAAGAAAAGGCAGCATCCGGGCACAACCCCACCCGCCCTTCATAGCGACAACCCCCGCTACCCCGGGATCTGCAAATTGGTTCATCAAGTCGGCGGCGCGGTCTTCGTCTGTGCCGCCGAGGTAGCCGTAGCGGTCGAGAAGATGCTCGCCCAATTTCACCTTGAAGCCCAACGCTTCCATGTTCTCCTTGACGATGGTCACATCAAATCGTGTGGCGGTGGCGCCGGAGGGACTGACCAGTGCGACCGTGTCGCCGGGCTTCAATCTCGCCGGTTTCAAAGCGGCCGGATGAGCGGATGCCAACCGGGCTGAATTCAATTCGCCCGGATGAAGGCCCCAAGCCAATCCGGCCAGGACTGAACTCCCCAAGAAATCTCGTCTATTCATCGCATCCCTCCAAGATCGTTTCAGGATTCAATTACATATCTGAATTCTACAACAAAAAATATAAAAAAGGGAAATAATTCGGGAAAGACAAAACTGGGGTCTAAGCTGGGTTAAACTGGGGTCAGACCCAGTTGTCTCACTAATAATAAATAAAATCCATAAAATACAATGATGATTTTCTAGCTTTATAGGCTAATTATCCCCCTCAAAAATGGGCAAATTAGAGAATTCTAATATAAAATTGATTGTTTTTTGAGATCATCTAAAATCCATAATTTAAATCCCAAAATATCATATAATGGGCTAATATCTGTGGAAATCTCATGTTATATTATTGAATATAAAGCAATTATCTGGGCCCGACCCCGCGACCGCGTAATTAATTTTTTAAGACCAATGAGCAGGGGTAAATAAGATAGGAATCAGCCAGGAAACGCCCGATGACCAAAGCCAGAGAAGCGGCCACCGCGCCCACCAGATCAAACACCTGAATGGTCAGAAACAACACCGTCAAAATTCCTATAACTTCCATAATAGTGGCGATGGTGACCGGTTTTGTTCGGTGATTATTCACCAAAACCGACCGCATGAAAGAAAGCATTACGGTTAATCCAGGTATTAAGACCAGTATTCGGGTGGGAAGAAGAGCCAACCTGGTAAGCTCCAAAGAAAGCCCGGATACAGAATGAAACCAGACAAATGCCAGCGGAGTGAAGGATACCAAGGCTAACCCCACAGAAGCCCCCACTCCCAGATAAACAGCAAAATTTCTTAAGGAAACATATTCTTTATTCTTCTCCCCCAGCAAAGCGATTCCCACTTCCTGAAAGGACAAACCCAGACTGCGGAAAATAAACACAAAGGAGATGATAACCGGCATGACCGCCAAAGACTCAAGGGCCAGTCTGCTCTTGGCCAGAAAAAAAGTGACCATGGGATGGACCCCGAGTCCCAGAATGGATGTCAATGCCAGAGGATAATAAAACTTAGTAATATATTCATAAGTTAAAGGCTCTGTATAAACCGGATCTTCCATGTGCTGAATCTCGTAAATCGCATGCCGTGCCATCCATTTAGTGGCTGCAGCCTCTAAAACCACAGCCACAGACAACGCACAAGCTCCCACTACAGCACCCTCCAATTTAAAAAAGAAATACAATAAAAAGGACACGCACGAAACGCTGCCTACTCTCACAATGGTTCCATAGGCCACTCGCCGGGTGAGATTATTCCTGATCAGTATCCCCTGATAAAACCGCCGAAATCCAATCGCACCAGGCCAGGGAAGCAGGATAATGCAGGCTTTATGCGTTAAGCCGACCACTTCCTCAGGAAGACCGATCAAGGTTCTAGCCACAAAATCAAAAACCGGTGGAATAATCACGACCAGCATGATCAGTGTAACGATAGAATTTAAAAAATAGGTGAAATTTCTGAGTTTAAAAAACGAATCCTTATCCTTGACCAGTGCTGTGGAAGCGCTCATGATCATGATGATGGGAGATTCGACCAGAACAGCCAGAGAAAAAGCCACTCCAAAAGCAGCTAGATTGAGCTTGGGGACAGCCAGACGCGCGATAATGGCAGAGATCAACGGCCCTTCTACAGCCATCATCAGCCAGGTGGCAGCTAAGGGGACCCAGAACAAAAAAATTCGTTTTTTAGACAGCATGGATCTATAACATTTTTATCTTCAATTGAATACGACAGGGTAAACAAAGCGCGCTTCCAGGTCAAGTATTATTAATGGAATCCTTGATGGATTTGTTGACCTTTTGTCCTTTAAGTTATATTATTTTTTTTCATGTTTTACATACCTTCAAAAAAAGGAGAGATAATGTCAAAAATCCATTTTAAAACAACAACTCTGCTTGTACTTTTATTGTTAACCGGCTTCCTGGCACAAACTAGCCTTTGGGCCGAGGCTCCGGTTAAAACCGAGGACCTTAATATTTTCGAATGGCGGCATGTCGGCCCCTGGACCTTCTCAGGGAGGATCACCAACTTTGACGTTCCCCCCGGCCAAAGCCAGATCTATTATGTCGCCACCGCCAGCGGCGGCCTGTGGAAAACCGAAGACGGAGGGATCTCTTTTGAACCCATCTTCGAAAAATACGGCAATATGAGTATGGCAGACGTAGCCGTGGCACCTTCAAATCATGACATCGTCTATGCCGGAACCGGAGAACCCATGCATGCCCGCTCCAGCGCCCACGGAAACGGAATGTGGAAATCGACCGACGCCGGAAAAACCTGGAATGAATGGCGAAGCCTGGGATTTGATTCTCATGGATTGAATTCAAATCCGGGATTAAAAGATGTCTCACGAAAGGAT
>CAZLBV010000355.1:0-7892 GCA_964557845.1 uncultured Eubacteriales bacterium
GTAGCCGAGGTCTCTCCGAAATTTCCGAAAACCATCGTCTGGACATTCACTGCTGTGCCCAGGTCATGAGGAAGATGATTTAAGCGCCGGTAAGTAATAGCCCGGGGATTATCCCAGGATTTAAACACTGCGGAAACAGCCATGAACAACTGTGAATATACATCCTGCGGGAACTCGATCCCGGCATTATCTTTGATTATTTTTTTGTAATCTCCGATGACTTCCTGAAGGACGCTCTCAGGGATTTCAAAATCGTTCACGATGCCTAACTTTTCTTTTTTAACTTTGAGTTTTTCTTCAAATTTTTTCTTGGGAACTTCTAAAACCACATCGCCGAACATCTGCATCAAGCGGCGGTAACAATCCAGAGCAAACCTTAGGTTATTGCTTTTGCGGGCTAAGCCCTCAATCGTTTTATCATTTAAGCCCAGATTCAAAACTGTATCCATCATGCCCGGCATGGAAAACTTGGCACCAGAGCGCACCGATACCAATAATGGGTTGTTCTCGTCCCCGAATCGCTGCTGATTGATCTGTTCCAGTTTCTTCATATTGCTTCTGATCTCATTTTCAACATCCGGAGGGATTTTTTTCCCATGTTCAAGAAAAAGGTTGCAGACATCGGTTGTCACAGTAAATCCCGGTGGAACGGGAAGTCCGATCCCAGCCATTTCAGCTAAATTCGCACCCTTTCCACCTAAGGTGTCACGCATGTCTTTATTGCCTTCCACTTCGCCTTTTCCGAAAAAGTACACATATTTATTTGCCATTTAACAGCTCCTCTTTCATGTTATATTAATCATAAAGATAGTACCCAAAAATATACACTTTGGGCCATGAAAATTCAAGGACAATTCCTTTTTCTGGATCATCCAGGTAGTTTAGGTTATTCGGATCGTTCTTAAAAGGGAATTCCCCATAACTATAGGACGGCGTGGGAATTAATCATTGGATAGCGGAGATCTAGAGAGAAAAATATTAATCGAAAAAAACAGCAGCAACAGATCTTCCAGGATAAGTTTATAGTTAACCCGGCTGCTAAGGGGACCAAAACATCCGCAGTCGATATCTATACCCCGAAAGATCGTCACTGTTATGAGTATCAAGAAACATCCCGTCATCACTGAGAGGACTAAAGCTCCCGATCTTTTAAACAACCCGCTTATCACAAATAGTCCGCAGAATACTTCTATCCAAGGCAGGATCAAGGCCAAAAAAAACACAATAAAGCGTGGAAAAGCACGATAGTTTGCTATACTCTGGGCAAAATCCAAAGGGTCCAATATCTTCACTACTCCGGCCCAGATAAACACCCCTCCTACCACCAGTCTGAAGAAAAAAAGAAGGTATCTATTGCGTATCATTTCTTATGAATAATCCTGGCTCATTACTCTATTGGGAGTCCGGAATTCGCCCACTCCTGCCATCCTCCAAAAAATACCCGGATATCTCCGTAATCCAGCTTTGCCAGATGTTTGGCCAAGTTAGTGCTGGACTGGCATTCGCTTCCATCACAATAGATCACCAGAGGGATACCATAAGGAAGCGATATTCCCTTGAGCATCTCAGGATCATATTCTTCGAAGGGAACATTTACAGCTCCGGCCACATGACCTTCCTGGTAAGCCTCTTCGGTCCGGGTATCTACAAATACAGCCTGCCCCTGAGCAAACAGTGATTCTGCTTCGGCAAGAGTTATGTAGGATATTACCGGAAACTCTTCAGCCGATATAAAACTCAGACTGAACTCGCCCTTAAAGTATCGCTTGATAAGCGATATATTGATCACCAGACCAACACACACAGAGACAGAAATAATCAGGATTATTTCTTTAACTATTTTGTTCTTGAGTGCTTGATTCACTATCTCAGTAGATCTGTTTTCATAAAAATCGGGCGATCGACAGTTCCCTAAAACAATTTACCATATCTCTCCAACCCTGCTTTAAAAAGGTAGAGAGCCCTTCTTAGATCTTTTTCTTTGAGCACATATGCTATTCTTACTTCACTAGTCCCCTTGCCCGGAGTGCTGTAAAAATCACGAGCCGGAGCGATCATGACGGTTTCATTATCGATCTGGAAATCCGTCAGCAGCCAGCGTGCAAAGTGTTCACTGTCTTTGATAGGCAGTTTAGTAATGTTATAGAAAGCACCCTGGGGTTTATCTATGACGATCCCGGGAACATCCTTTAGTTCATCGAACAGGATATCGCGTCTTTTCTGATATTCTCTTCTGACCGGCTCAAAATAACCCGGATCCATACGATATGCTGCCAGAGCTCCTGTCTGTTCAAGGGAAGGGGGGCAAAGTCTGGCTTGAGCAAATTTCAAAACCGTTTGATAGACACTCTTATTCCAGGTGACTATGGCTCCTATCCGGGCCCCACAGGAAGAAAACCGTTTAGAGATGCTGTCAACCACGATCACCCTGTCTCGAATATCATTGTACTCAAGGATACTCTTATGAATCCCTCCGTCATAAATAAACTCTTTATAGACCTCATCGCCGATAAGGAACAGATCATATTTTTTAACCAGAGCTACCACCCGGCTGATCTCCTCATCCGTCAACACAGTTCCGGTGGGATTATTCGGAGAACAAAGCATGATGGCCCGGGTTTTATCTGTGATCTTATTCTCAATAGCATCACTTTGGGGGAGGCGAAAGCCATTCGAAACATCCAGGGTCAAAGGATTAATATCTACACCCGCCATACTGGCATAGCCGTTATAATTAGTATAGAATGGTTCAGGAATAATGATCTCATCACCTATATCCGCCACAGCATAATAGCTAAACAAGATCGCCTCGGATCCGCCCACCGTGATCAGCACATTATCAGGCTCTAAGGTTATGTTGAATCTTGAGAAGTAATCTGCGATCGCCTGCCTCAGATCTAAAAAACCCTGCGCCGGACCGTAACTGATGACTTCATCCTGGCAGTTTTTAATTGCATCCCAGACCGGCTGGGGGGTAGGAATATCCGGCTGACCAATATTTAGATGATAGATATGGATCCCCCGCTTTACAGCCTCATCCTCATAGGGTTTCAATTTCCTGATAGGAGATTCTTGAGTCTCTAATCCTCTTTTGGAAATCTTCATTTATCTGACCTCCTATAATTTGCTGTAATATTCACGAGTCGAGGGGTCAGGCTTGGACTTCGGCCCGCCTTTAGGGTAAAAAACACCGGAAAAATTAATATGTTCCAAAATGACCTAACAAAAACCATGTTTTCCTTAAAAATATTAAAAATTTGTGATAATAAATTGTTTGACAGCACCATCGGTATTTTTTATGAATAGTACAGTTTATTATTTCAAATGGACATGATCATGTCAAAGTTTTTGTTGCGGCAGGCGAGGTATTTTGATATTTTTGAGTCAAAAGGATATGAACCAAGCAGCTGAGAAAAAGTTTCCAAAAATTGAAGATTCAGTAATAATTAAAAAAGAAACATGGAAAGATTTCTATCTACTGGGATTTGAATCCTCCTCTCTCTCTGAAAATGCTCACCCCGGCCAATTCCTAATGGTGAGAATCTCTTCCCAGCTCCATCCTCTCTTACGACGCCCCTTCAGCATCCATAATTCAGAGGCAAATATAACTGAAATATTTTTTAAAAAGACCGGTTTTGGAACCAACCTTTTGGCACAGAAAGGCACCGGAGATAAGATCAATATATTCGGTCCTTTAGGAAAGGGATTCATCCTAAATAAAGATCTTTTTCAGAGAAAGGTCACTCTGGTCGGAGGTGGAAGAGGAGTCGCCCCCCTATATTTTTTAGCCCGCAGATTAAAAGACCTATCCGCAGATATAACCCTTTATTACGGAGGAAAAACCTCAGATGAGCTTCCTCTGCAGCAGAAATTTATCCAATCCGGCATCAAGACTCTTTGTTCCACCGATGATGGCACCTTTGCATTCAAAGGCCTGATCACTGACCTGTTTGAGGAAAATATCACCCAGGAATGCCCTGATCAGATTTTTGCCTGCGGCCCTGACCCAATGATGGAGAAGATCGCAAAAATAGCCGAGAATAAAGGAATCCCAGCCCAGTTTTCTCTGGAATCACTGATGGGCTGCGGGTTCGGTGTCTGTTGGGGATGTGTTAAAAAAATTAAGAAAGATAACCAGCCTGCCTGGGTTAAAATATGCGAAGAAGGCCCGGTCTTCCCCAGGGAAAGCATCATCTGGAATAGCGAGGGAAAATGATAGACCTTTCCGTCGATCTGGGTTTTTTGAGATTAAATAATCCGGTGATAACAGCCAGCGGAACCTTTGGATACGGCCCAGAGTTTCTCCCTTACCTCGACCTGGAAAAATTAGGAGGATTCATTGTCAAAGGTCTGTATTACTCTCCCAGGCCGGGAAACCTTCCTCCCAGGCTGGCCGAGACTGCCTGCGGCCTCATCAATGCTATCGGGCTTCAAGGAATCGGCGTGGAGCGTTTTTCATCTGAAGTCCTTCCTTTACTAAAAGACTGCCGCACCGCGTTAATCGTCAATGTATGTGGAGAAAGCGAGGAGGAATATGCCCGTGTGGTCGAGTACCTGGACAGGCAGCAAGGAATCTCAGCTTATGAAATCAACATTTCCTGCCCCAATGTAAAAAAGGCCGGAGCCTGTCCGGCATTGGATCCTCGATCCACATATTCTATAGTGAAATTGGTAAAAACCACGACCAAACGCCCGGTGATCACAAAACTTTCTCCCAATGTCACAGATATCGTTGAAATTGCCCTTAGCGCCCAGGAAGCGGGAAGTGATGCAGTTTCGCTGGTCAATACATTTTTGGCCATGGCGATCGATACTCACACACGAAAACCCCGTCTGGCCAACATCATGGGAGGTTTGAGCGGACCGGCGATAAAACCCATAGCCCTGCGTATGGTCTATCAGGCTGCTCAAGCCCTTTCCATTCCGGTAATCGGTTTGGGCGGCATCATGACAGCAGAAGACGCGGTGGAATTTCTGCTGGCAGGTGCTCATGCCGTCCAGGTAGGCACCGCTAATTTCATTGATCCCGGGGCAGCAGTGAAGATAGTTCAGGGTCTTTACCAATACTGTGAGGATAATAACATTTCCCATATCCGGGAACTCAGAGGGGCAGTGGAGATCTCATAAAGATGAACCCGGACCGAGTTTACCTGGATTAATTCTGAAAATTAAATCAATGTGGATGGTATCAGCATGAAAGAACGATCATCATTAGAGAGTATGGCCAGAAAGATCATCATAGCCCTGGATGTCAACCAGGGAGATAAAGCTCTGGCTTTAGTGAAAGTGCTGCCTGAAGCTCAAATTTTCAAGGTGGGGCTTCGGCTTTTTATATCAGAAGGCCCATCGCTGCTGGAAAAATTGAACAAAATGGGAAAATCCGTCTTCCTGGACCTTAAACTTCACGATATCCCCAATACAGTCGCCGGAGCCGTTGAGTCTGCGGTTCTCCATGGAGCCCACATGATAACACTTCATGCATCTGGCGGAAGGGAAATGATGATAAGGGCAGTGGAAGAAGCCGTCCTCAGTGCTAAAACCCATGGAAAAGAAAAGCCTCTTCTTCTGGCAGTAACTATTCTCACCAGTTTAAAACCAGACAGTCTCAAGAAAATTGGAATGAACTCCGATATCGTGAAACAGGTACTGGTCTTAGCCCGTCTCGCCAAAGATGCAGGGATGGACGGAATTGTCTGTTCACCTCAGGAATTGGAGATCATAAAAAAAGAATTTCCGGAAAATTTTCTGGCCGTTACTCCGGGCATCCGCCCCCTCTGGGCTTCACCCGATGACCAGAAAAGAATAATGACACCTTCTCAGGCTTTCAATAAAGGCGCCGATTACATCGTTATCGGCAGGCCTGTAATAGCGGGCCCAGACCCTCAGGATTCCTTTAAAAAAATCCTGGAAGAGATCAGTGATCAAACCGGTTTATAAGACCCTTCCTCCTAATGATCCCACTGTAAAGATCGCGCCCAGGACTAGAGAGATCACCACCATCAGGACTATTGCAACCACTAAGCTGACCACAAAATACCCGATCACCTTCTCTTTAGGAGTATCCATCAGCGGATTATCGAAACCGAGATAAAGGATGTATAAGCTATAGAGGCTTCCCAATAAAGCCAGGATACCCAGAACAGGAATAATGTAAAAAACACCAGCCACCCAGGAAGCCGTCATGCTGTAAACAGCTAATTTCATGGCATTATTTATGTCCTGTTTAGAGGAAAAAGTGGAGGCCAGAGCATTGATGACAATTCCCAAAACATACACCGCTACAAGAGAAAGAATGTAAGAGATTATCATATACAGAAATGCATTACCGATTTTGTAGCGGTACCAGCCGTAGAATGGGATCCTTTGTCCGATCAAAGCTAATCCGATAAAATTAGCAACCGCAGGTACAGCCGCCAGGATCATAGCATAGGATGTAAACAGACCGACGACTGTCGTGGGCTCTGTTTTGATCTTAACCCATTCCTCTTTTGGTTTTAATAAGATTCCTTTGACACGTGCCATTAAATCCATTCTATTCCTCCTGAGTTAGATTTTCGATCTTTTCCAAGTGTTATAAAAAAAATATATATGTTTTATTTTTCTAAGTCAATGGATATTAAAAAAAGTTATCAGAGAATAAAGGAAATTGGAGGCGCGGGTCGGATTCGAACCGACGAATCGAGGTTTTGCAGACCTCTCCCTTAGCCACTTGGGTACCGCGCCTTGATAATGATCGCCTCTGAAGCCATATTGTTGGATCTGAAATTACACAACTCTTAACTGAGTGAATCCTTTTCTGCTCGGACGCAGAAGCTATTCTAAAACAAAAGTATCCGTTTGTCCAGTTTAAGCAGGATCGAAGGATTTATCTTTTCCGGAGTTTTATATATAATACTTGATTATTAAATGAATTCCAGAAGAGGAGCATAATCATTGAAAGACAGCCTGATGAAATTTCGAATTTTCTTCACAATCTTACTGCTGATCTTAGCAAGCACTCCGGATATTTCTTATTCTTTGGAGAAAAAAACATCAAAACTAAATCTATTATTGATCACCATAGACACCCTGAGAACAGACAGGTTAAGCTGTTACAACCGAACTCATTTAATCACTCCTGCGATCGATAGTCTGGCATCTCAAGGGATTATATTCATGAGAGCGTTTTCCCACACCTCCACCACTCTTCCCTCTCACACCAATATTCTTACCGGGTTAACTCCCAATTATCATGGCGTCCATGAAAATTCAAATTTCATAGTAAGTGAAGAGATCACAACCATGGCTGAATTTCTAAAAGATCAAGGATATTCAACCGGAGCATTCGTCGGGGCCTATCCCTTAGACTCACGGTTTGGTCTTGCCCAGGGATTCGATATCTACGACGATCATTACGGAAGCCAGAGTGCCAGAAAAAATAAATATTATATCGAAAGAACCGCTGAGGAAGTCGTTGATCTTGCCCTGGACTGGGTCAAAAAACAAAAGGCGCCATGGTTTCTATGGGTACATTGTTTTGATCCTCATTTTCCCTACGAGCCCCCGGAGCCGTATTCAACTCAATACAAATCTGACCCTTACAGCGGAGAAGTTGCTTATGTTGATTCAGTGCTCGAGCAGATCACTGATTTTACCCTTACAGGAGAGGTTAAAAACAATACCATTATTATTTTTACAGGAGATCATGCAGAATCTCTGAACGAACATGGCGAACCGACCCATGCTTATTTTGCTTATAACAGCTCTATCTGGATTCCCCTTATTATTTCTGCTCCAGATATTTCAGCGCGGAAGGTGACCGAATACGTCAGCCATACCGACATTTTCCCAACAGTGTGCGACCTCCTCGATCTAAAAAAACCCGCTATTCTACAAGGAAACTCCCTACTGCC
>CAZLBV010000356.1:0-4799 GCA_964557845.1 uncultured Eubacteriales bacterium
AAAAACTCACATCTTCCCAACTGGCAGGAACTGCCGGGAAAATCCGGACCACTCCTGAGTGGCTCTGAAGCAGCATTTCCTGGATTCCCGAAGCAAAGGCAAGATTTCCTTCTAGGGTGAACGGCCGGTATTTAAATCGCGTATAACCTCTATTGTACTGTTCTCCGTTTACATGAAAACTATTGGGTAAACAAAAATTCTCAGCAAACACCCGAAGAGTTTGAGCTGCTTCATTCCCCTTAAATGCCCGCGCATACAAATTCCCCAGCCAGCTGAATGAGTAGCCAACCCACAGGTCGGAGCCTAATCTTTCCAGATCTTTAAGGGTTGCATCAATGATCTTTTGCTCTTTTTTGCCTTTGCTCCAGTCAATGATTCCCAGAGGATGCCAGCCCAGCAAATGGGAAAAATGACGGTGGGACTCTTTAAGGGGATAACCGGGAGCAACCGCCAAACCATGGTTTTCTCCTTCCAGCGCCAGCTGAGGCCATTCATCTAATATCTGAGCCCACTTTTCTGCCTCCTCCTGTTTGCCTAATTCCATCGCCAATTCAGCCGCTTTTTCAAAAGTAAAACGGATAAGGGCTAGATCGAAGTTGGTGGTTTCAAGAAACCAGGCATCTACCCGGTTATCGTTTATTTCCGGGCTGGAACTGATCGGCAACCCACGCAGCCCGTTTTCATCTTGTATTGAAATTTCATCCAGGTAAACAGCCACGTCTTTCATCCAGGGATAGGCTTTTTCCTGTAAAAAACTGGTATCTTTAGAATAGATCCAATGAAGATAGAAATGCTGTCCCAGCCACGCCGAAACTGTCGGTCCGAAAGAATACTGAATCCAACCTCCCATGGGTTCCCCTGTAAGAGTGGTTACTCCTGGCACATTCATTCCTGCGGTTCCAAAATAGCTGCGGGTATATCGTTTAAATGTCTCCCGGTTCTTCCACAGCCAATTTAAAAAACCTTGTTCCAGATCGAGATGATTACCCGAATACGCCGGCCAATAACTGAGCTGGGTGTTTAGATCATGATGAAAATCCCCTTTCCAGGGAGGAAGCTTACCATGATCCGCTGTCCACACAGCCTGCAGCGAAATAGGAGGTGTATCCGCCCTGGCTGCAGAACCGAATTTATACTGCTCCATATACCACTGGTTTTCCAAAATGGGATCCGGCAGGGACACTACTGATTTTGCCCAGAAATTATTCCACCAGGTTTTATGGGATTCCAAACTGTTTTTAAATCCTTTTTTTAGGCTTCCACCAACCACCTGTTCTGCTCTTTTCCCTGTTTTTTCCTCAGAAAAAGTAGATGAGATAGACCAGCAGCCTTGAAGGTTTTTTTTACCCGTAGATTTCCACGCTACAGAAACTTCATATTCAAAATCTTCCCACCCCTGCTGCCGGTAAAGAATTTTGTTTCTGGAAATTATAGTCTGACCCTGATTATATCCCAACCTCTGTAAATCCTGACCGGTGAGAGCGTTTTCCTGTTCGCTTTTATCTTTTTTCTGATATTCCGGCGGGATGAGGTTGGGAACTAAATCCTTAGGAACATTTTCAAAAAAGAACCAGCCTGCAGGAAAATCGGCCTGCACAAATGTCTCCAGTACCGCTCCGCTGTCCCATTCGATAATACATACAGCATCATCAACCTTAAGCTGAATATTTGTCACCTTTCCCAGTCTATCAATGTCAAACTCAAGAGCTGCCCCCGGGATTTTTGAGGGGCCCGGCAGCTGGTTATAGGGAGTATCGAACAACTCCTGAACCGGTGCATAGTTTCCCTTTAACACCTGTTCGGTTACCCATCTGTAGTTAAATTCCGGTTTGTTAAAACTTTCAATCGGCCGCAGATCCCATAGATCTGAACGATCGAGTGAAAAACGCAATTTTCCGTTTTTTTGCCAGATAAGGGCCCCCAACTCTCCATTCCCCAGTGGAATGGCCTCGTCCCAAGTCAAAGCCAGTGTTGTAAATTGCAGACCGTGGCCTGCGGCCCAATTTTCATACTGCCCTTTTTTGGTAGCACTGCAAGAAAAAAGGATGAATGCCAGAAATACGACGGCTCCAGCGGTCGAAATCTTAAAAACAATCCTTTTTTGCTTTTTTGTTTTCATAAATATACCTTTTTTTATTTTATTTAGTATGTGCATACCATTATCACACTATCCAGGGCCGCTCCCGTCTGAGGTCTGGACTCTTGAGGATCGCACAGAACATATTAACATTATCGATCATTTAAAAATCACCGTGAGCTGGGACAAGCTCTTAAAATATATGTATCATATTTTTTAGAGAAAATCTCTCCTCACCGGAGTCAATAAAGCTTTTTATGAAAAAATCTTGAATTATATTTTAAGACCAATAATTTCATTTTAAGGAAAACTTCCTATAGAATAGCCTTTTTCGATTCTTTCTTTTTCAGCAATATAAATTGTAATGACCCTGGTGATTGCACTGCTCTTACAGTCGGATTTCAATTCATTTGATCCGCTTAGGCTGATCCGATCAATTCTCTAAAGTATGAATAACGCGTCCGCTTGATAGTGCCTGCAGGTGAAACCTCAGAGTGAAAAATCACCCAAGATCGTTGTCAGTCGCTCTCTTGGAATTAATACCTTAATATGATAAGTGTATTTCAGTATATGATACTAAATAGAAACATAGATGACAGTTTTAAGAGGTGCAACATGATTAAATCAAAAATATTTGGGATAAATTTGATAGTAATATTTTCATTTTTTATCATTTCCTCATGCACTAATAATAAAGATAGCTTCAAAGCAGATCTGGTTCTAATCAACGGGAAGATCTGGACGGTTGATTCCCAGCAGCCTCAAGCTCAGGCGGTGGCGGTTTCTAACGGCCGGATTTTAGCGGTTGGCTCAACCAAAGAGATCAATAAACATCGAGGACCGGATACTCAGATTGTGGATCTTAAGGGAAAATTGGTTCTGCCCGGATTTCATGACAATCATACCCATTTTGTAAATGCCGGTTTTAACCTCATGGGGGTTGACCTTAAAGACGCTGAAAATGAAAAGGAATTCGGGCAAAGGCTGGCGGCCGCTTCGGAAAAACTGCCGCCTGGCGCCTGGATCACCGGAGGCAACTGGGACCATGACCGCTGGCCGGGCGGTAATTTGCCCACGTCTGAACTGATCGATCAATACGTTCCTGACCGCCCTGTTTTGGTTTCCCGCTATGATGGACACATGAGCGTGGCCAACAGCCTCGCTTTGAAAATAGCTGGAATAACTGCTCAAACAGCCGATCCTGCCGGTGGTATTATTGTCCGGAAAGCAAATTCGCAGGAGCCTGCTGGTGTCCTGCGTGAGGCAGCAGCTTCCTTAGTAAGCAGAATCATTCCTGCCCACAACAAAGCTGAAATTCGTCTGGCGATTGAAACCGCGCTGCAACATGCCCGCGAGCACGGCCTAACCAGCATCCAGCAGGTGGATATTGAACCGATTGAACTGGAAATCTACCAGGAGCTTCTGGCTGAAGACAAACTCACAGCCCGTATTTACGGCTTCATCCCCCTGTCACGGCGGCATACGTTCGCTGATGTGGCTGCCACCATAAAACCCCAGGCTGAAAACTGGATCACTCTGGGCGGCCTTAAGGCCTTTCTCGACGGCTCGCTCGGATCCAGCACAGCCATGTTCTTCGAGCCTTATACCCAGGATCCCTCTACCAGCGGATTGTACGTGATCGATCCCCAGGAGCTTAAACAGCAGATGCTTGAGGCAGATAAAATGGCCCTTCAAATGGCCGTTCATTCCATCGGGGATAAATCCAATTCCGATCTGTTAGATATATTCGCTGAGGTCATCAAAACCAACGGCCCCCGTGATCGCCGGCACCGCATCGAACATGCCCAGCACATGCATCCGAAAGATTATGAACGCTTCGCTCAGCTCGGCATTATCGCTTCCATGCAGCCCTATCATGCTATCGACGACGGCCGTTTTGCTGAAAAACGCATCGGAGCGCAACGCTGCCAGAACACCTATGCCTTTAAATCTTTTCTGGATAATAACGTAACGCTGGCTTTTGGCTCTGATTGGGATGTGGCGCCCCTGGATGCCATCCTGGGAATTTACGCGGCTGTCACCCGCCGAACACTGGACGGGGCCAATCCTGACGGGTGGATTCCTGCCCAGAAGATAACCGTCGAAGAAGCGATCAAAGGATATACCATGGGGCCAGCCTATGCCTCCTTCCAGGAAAATATAAAAGGCTCCATCACGCCCGGAAAACTGGCGGATATGGTGGTGTTATCCCAGGACATTCTTTCTATTCCCCCTGAAAAAATTGAAGATACCGAGGTTTTATTTACCTTCGTCAACGGCCGGGTGGTTTTCCTCGAAAACTAAGTCAGTCAAAAAGCATAAAAAAATAAAGTCAAGCCAGCTGTTCAAACCATAGGGATAGTTTAAATATCAATAACTTAAATCAGCGAAGCTGCGATCTTCCTGCTGAGACGCGCAAGAATTCGCAGCTTCTGTTAATTATCTGCTCCGAAGGGATTTGATTCATACAACTTTCTTTTGAAAGGAGAGAAGATATGCAGTATAGTAACAGCTGCCCGGTTATTCCATAGGCAAAAAAATGAAAGAGCAAGAATCATTTCAAGCCAGAGATATTCAGGAATCTTTGATCGAAGTTGTCAAGCTGACAAAAACGTTTGAGGAGATAACTGCCGTTAATCAAATATCTTTCTCATTAAAACGAGGCGAAATATTTGGTTTTCTCGGCCCGAATGGAGCGGGAAAAACAACTACCATTAATATT
>CAZLBV010000357.1:0-7757 GCA_964557845.1 uncultured Eubacteriales bacterium
GAGTTCAAGCAAGGCCGGACCGGAAATGAGATAACCGACAGCACCATGGAAAAAGCGACAGCAGCGGGGCTGCGGCCTCTGCTCTATTCCCATCCTTTAGGTGTTCACGGTCATGCCGCCGGCTGTTCCATGGATGCCCGGCCGGTGGAGCAAGCACCGGAAGGAATACGGATTGAAATGAATTATCCTCTTTATCCCAATACCTGTTATGCCATTGAGTTTTCCAGCACGACCAGCGTTCCGGAATGGGGCGGTCAGGATGTCAGGTTTGGGTTCGAAGAAGACGGAGTATTTACATCGGAAGGATGCCGTTTTATCGATGGGCACCAGACGAAATATTTTCTGATAAAGTAAAACCTGAATCAGAAATTCAAAAACCGAATGATGAAGAATTTTCCCGAGCCGGATCCTTTAAGTATGATAAAAAGCTTCATGTCCAAGCCCAATCGGAATGGGAAGAGACGATCCGGTCTTATAGACCCATAGGTTCCATTCTCTGGCCGTCTGAACCCATGTTCTCTCTTGTCCCTGAAGCGGAAAGCCCTGTCTTTAGGCTTGAATATCATTCCCATGCTGGACGCCAACAACCAAACATATCCGGAAAAACTATTTGATCAGAATGTCTTCGGAGGGCCGGTGGAATCACGGAATCATTTAAAAAGAAGATAACGTTCAGATGCCCTGAATCGAACCAGAGACCAATAGCTAGGCTAAACCAAGATTTGGAAAAAATGGACAATATTTCCTTGCCCTGATAAAATGTATAGAGATCAAATTCTATTCTTTTTGATAGATATGCGGGAGAAACTTCATGAAAGCCAATGATCTTTATGAAGACATTAAAAATTACTGCAAGGCCAACGCCAACAAGGAAAAAGCCGTTAAATATGCCTGTTTTTTTCGGGAGGGATATGACGCTTACGGACTGTCCGACAACCTCCTCAATGATAAGGTGACCTTGATCTTAAGGAATTACGAAGTGGATATGGATCTCATCTTGAAAACCAGCGACTACCTGATCAAGAGCGGAAAGTATGAGGAGACATTTTTCGCCATCCTCCTTCTGAACGCCTTTTCCTCTGAATTCACACCTGACCTTCTGAACAAACTCTCACATTGGTTTCAGATCGGCATCGTCAACTGGGCGCACTGTGATGTTTTATGCCGGGATATCCTTTCCCCTCTCCTGGTGAATAACATCATAGATATCATAAACCTGGAAGACTGGAAAACCGCAGAAAATAAATTTCAAAGACGGGCTGTACCTGTTGCCATGATCCCTCTTCTTAAAACCACAGATAATTTTGCTCCTCTGCTCTCCTTTATTGAACCGCTGATGACGGACCAGCAGCGCGAGGTTCAGCAGGGATTGGGATGGTTTTTAAGGGAAGCTTGGAAAAGAGACCAAAAATCGACCGAAAAATTCCTGATGAAGTGGAAAAACAAGGCGCCCCGGTTGATATTTCAATATGCCACAGAGAAAATGTCTAAAGAAGAACGGAAAAGATTCCGCCGCGAGAAATCGAAGTAAGAAAATGGGTCCGCCTTACTCTTTACCTATTTTTAGGAGCCAACAATTGCCCAGAGGGAGGATTGGATAAAAAATAGGTAAAAGAGTAAGGCGGCCCCATTTTTTATTTTTTGGGTAAATGATTTGAATCCCCGGGAAAATTCTTTTAAAATATTTATTCATACAAATACTCAAATGAAATCATAATATCTTTAAAAATCAATCCAAGGAGGGATGGAATGACCTATCAAAAATTTTCAAACCAGAAGAAGGCATTTTTAATCAGCCTTCTGGCTTTGAGTATGATTTTACTTGTTTTACCTCTCACGGCGCAGAAATCGAAAACACCCAAGAGAATCCAGTCCACTGACCCGGCATTGCGGCTTGAGTGGTACGGCCAGCATGTGGACATGAAAGAAAGCAGCTCCTTCAAAGACCTCAAATGGCAGCATATCGGCCCGACCAATATCAGCGGCCGCTGCATTGACGTCGACGTAGTGGTTCCCAAAGGGGAAAGCTACACCATTTATGTGGCTACGGCTTCGGGAGGCCTCTGGAAAAGCGAAAACGAAGGTACCACCTGGGTACCGGTCTTCGAGCATGGCCCTTCCACATCCATCGGGGACATTGCCATCGCCTCCTCCAACCAGGATATTATCTGGATGGGAACCGGTGAGGCCAATATTTTCCGAAGCTCTCAAGCCGGTGCCGGTATCTACAGATCCGAGGATGCGGGAAAAACCTGGGCTCATATGGGCCTGGCAGGCACATATACCATTGCCAGGATCGTGATCCACCCGGAAGACCCCAATGTCATCTATGTGGCAGCCTCCGGCCATGAATGGACCCATAATCCTGAACGGGGCGTGTATAAAACAACTGACGGCGGAGAAACTTGGGAAAAGATCCTCTATATCGATGAACAAACCGGAGCCATTGATCTGGTCATGGATCCCTCCGACACAAACACCCTCTATGCCGCCACCTGGCAGAGGATCCGGAACAAATGGAATGACCCCAGAAATTTTCCTGAATACAGGGGGAGTGGCATCCATAAAACCAATGACGGAGGACAGACCTGGACAGCGATCAATAACGGCCTGCCGGAAGCCAGATATAGAGGCAGGATCGGTATCGATATCGCCCGTTCCAATCCCAATGTCCTCTATGCCTTTGTAGATAATTACGAGATCGCCCGGGAGCCAACTCCTGAGGAACTGGCAGATCCTTACGGCATTCCCTCCAGCGGATTCATCAAGGGAGCCACTCTTTACAGGAGCGACGATAAAGGCGCTTCCTGGACCCTGGTCGCTCCGGTCGAAGAAAATATGAGATCTTATATGGAGCGCCATTCCGGAACCTATGGCTGGGTCTTCGGGCAGATGAGGGTCGACCCCAGCGATGAAAATACGGTTTACACCATGGGGCTCTTCCTGAATGTCTCAGAAGACGGAGGAAAAACCTTCCGCCGGCTGA
Source organism: uncultured Eubacteriales bacterium (assembly GCA_964557845.1). Lineage (GTDB taxonomy): Bacteria > Acidobacteriota > Aminicenantia > Aminicenantales > Aminicenantaceae > CAZLBV01. The sequence goes on from CAZLBV010000357.1 coordinate 2,987, forward strand.
TGGGCATGCATGTGGACCACCATGGCCTCTGGATCGATCCGGAGAATCCTGAATATCTGGTAAATGTCAATGACGGCGGGATCGTTATCTCTTATGATAAGGGCAAAACCTGGCGTCAGTTCACGGATAATCTTCCGGTCTGCCAGTTCTTTAACATCGGCTATGATATGGCTGATCCTTTCCATGTGTATGGATCCATGCAGGATCACGGCAGTTTCCGCGGTATCGTCGACCTCAGCAGAGGAAGGGACAGGATCCCGGCTGTGGAATTTGAAAGCGCTCCCGGCGGAGAAGGCAGCAGCCATGCCATCGATCCCTATGATCCCAATATCGTTTATTCTGCCGGTTTTTACGGGACGCTTACCAGGACCGACCTCAGCGTTCCCGGCCGGGAAGGAAGAAAAATGATCCTTCCCCAGCAGTACGAAAATGAACCAAGGCTTAGAGGCCAGTGGGTGGCGCCCTTTATCATCTCCCCCCACAACCACACCATCATCTACCACGGCATGCAGTACCTCTTCCGCTCCTTAAACCGGGGCGACACATGGGAACGAATCAGTCCTGATCTAACCTACAATAATCCAAACCAGTTAGGCGATATCCCCTATCAAACCATTTTTTCCATTTCAGAATCTCCCCTTAAATTCGGATTGATCTATGTGGGAACCGATGACGGAAAAGTCCATGTCACTAAAGACGGAGGTGAACGTTGGGAGGAGATCATGGCCGGCCTTCCCTATCAAAAATGGGTGTCCCGGATCGTGGCTTCTGCCTATGACCTCAGCACAGTTTATATGACCCAGAACGGGAAAAGGGACGATGACTTCGCACCCTATATATGGAAATCCACAGACTACGGTAAAACCTGGACAGATATTACCGGCAACATCCCCCTGGGCCCTGTCAACGTGATCAGGGAAGATCCGGTCAAGGAAAATATCCTCTATGTGGGAACCGATCTTGCTGTATATGTAACCAAAGACGGAGGCAAAACCTGGGAAGTTCTCGGCGGCAATCTGCCCTCTACCTATGTCCATGACCTTATCATCCATCCGCGGGACAACATCATCGTCATCGCCACTCACGGCCGGGGTATGTGGGCCATGGATGCCAATCCCATCAATGAAAAGGATAAAATCAGGATGTACCGCTACTACTGAGCTTAAAATAAGTGGATCGAACTCGTCGACTTTTCTCATAGGTCGCTTTTATACTATTTCAGGTAAATGAAATCAGGATACGGAAAGTGAGACAAACCGGACTGAAGATCGGAGAGGCGGAAATAGGAGCCTCTTCCGGTTATCCCGAAATCCTTGAAAAGGAAAATTTTTACTGGTTCGAGACCAATTTTTTATCCGTAGAATATATTCCATTCCGGGAAGACATGGATTCCTACATCGAGATCTATGTTAAACAGGGGCAGCCTTCTTATGAGATCGAAAAAAATATTTTACACTTACACGGAAATTTTCCCCTCTTGGAAAAAAACGCCAAAGATCCCCGCTACTCCATATTCGGCAATCTCGGCATATTCTCTTCCTGGGTACTGCGCACATTAGAAGAAGCCCATGATATCCATACCTTTCATGCCTGCGGCCTGGTCAAGGGAAGCCAGCTTTTAATCATCCTTGGAGGGGCCGGAGCCGGAAAATCTGTTTTCATATTCACAGCCCTTTCTCAGGGATGGCAGATCTTGTCCACGGAATTCGTCCACTTCAGGGTCAATGACAGGGTTACTTTTTTTAAAGGCTCCCTGCAGGACGCTGTAAGGGTAGACACATTCAAGTATCATTTCCCTGAATTCGCACAAAGGATGAATATCACCCTCGAGGAGGAAATGGGAGGGAAGCTTTTGGTCGATCTTTCCCCCTATCAATGCAGCCCTTATCAGCTGAATAATCCGGAGATCTCCCTGGTTTTTCCCCATGTAGAAGAAAAAAGAGACCGGCTTGTCATAGATGAGGTCAAAGAAAAAGAGCTCCTGCTGCGGCGGCTTTTTCACAGCGCCTCTGAGAAGATCGAAAAAAGCCTGCTGATTTATGGACAGATGGCCTTACCCGGGATCGATAATCTTTTTTTAGCGGAAAAAAGAAAGGTTTCGCTTGAAAAATTTCTAGATAAAGGTATTATAAAGAATTCATTTTCATGGGTGTCCGGAATTAAAGATATCCCGAAAATATTCAACCGACTATAAAAAGACAAACAGAGGAGGATGGATATGAAAGCTTGGAACGGGTGTATTGAACCGCCTGTTGCCGGAAGGACAGAAAAACCTAGAACAACCGGGATCACCATGATCCTGGATAAGGGACTGGGAGTTTATGCCACCGAAGATCTGGTAGAGACAGCGGCTGCTTATGTGGATTTCGTCAAATTCAGCTTTGGGACATCTGCTTTTTACACCAAAGAAGTCTGTATAGAAAAAACAGAGGTTCTGACAGAAGCGGGCATTTATGTGATGCCGGGAGGAACCTTCATGGAAGTGGCTATCTGGAAAAATAAATATAATGATTACCTGAAACAAGCCAAAAAACTGGGATTCAACGCCATCGAGATCTCAGACGGCACGATCGAGATCAGCGAATCAGTTAGGGCCGATGCCATAAAGAAGGCTGTAGACGCAGGTTTTTGTGTTCTCACCGAAGTGGGGAAAAAAGATCCCTCAGAGGAGATCCCGGTTACAGCTATGCATGAGATCATTGCTTCTGACCTTAAAAACGGCGCCTTAAAAGTCATCGTGGAAGCCCGGGAGGCCGGCAAAGGAGTGGGCATTTTCGATAAAGACGGAAAAGTCAAGGAAGATGAAGTCGACCAGATCCTTACAGGTGTGGACAATCCGGATGACCTCCTCTGGGAAGCTCCCATTAAAAATCAGCAAGAGATTCTCATCTTAAAAATGGGAATTAATGTCAGCCTGGGAAATATCCCACCGGGAGACATCCTGGCTCTAGAAGCCCTACGTCAGGGATTAAGGGGAGACACCCTTAAAAAAGCCTACAGAGAGGCACGATAACATGATAGTGCTCGGCTGGATCGTAATGGCCGCAGTCGCCTATCTCAGCATCTGGATCTCCGGGCTGGTCGAAATCAACGGAACCCATCCTCTGGAAGCCATGATGGTAGGGATTATTCTGGGGGCGGCAGCCAGGAACATCGGCCTATTTCCCAAGAAATGGGAGCCTTACCTTAAAAAATTCGAAACCCCTCTGCTCTGGGGGATCATGCTCCTGGGCGCAGGATTCTCGATCAGTATAGCCAAGGAACTTCCTTTAAGCCTGGTGGTTATCTTCGCCTCCATGATCATCGGATTTTTCTTCATCTATTTTATCGGAAGGAAAATCGGGCTTCCGGATAAACTAAGCGCCTTGCTGGCTGTAGGCACAACCATATGCGGAGGCAGCGCCATTGCCATTACCTCCCCGCTGATCAAAGCCAAGGAAGAAGAGACCAGTTATTCTGTCTCCACGATCGTAATCGCGGCCTTTGTGCTGCTCATAACCCTTCCTTTTTTAGGCCATCTGCTGGGGCTCAATCAGATCTCCTTCGGGATCTGGTCAGGAACTTCGGTTCATAATACCCCTCAGACCATCGGCACAGGTTATATCTATGGAGACCAGGCCGGCCAGGTGGCCACCATCGTTAAGCTGACCCGGAACATGTTCATGATCGTGGTGGCTGTGCTGGTATCCTTGTGGTTCGGGGCCAAAGAATCACGGGAGGGACGGCTGGGTAAAAAAGCCATCCTCAAGGCTTTTCCCTGGGTGCTGTTCGGTTATATCGCTATGGCTGTGTGCGCGGTTCAAGGATTTTTCTCTCCGGAAGGCGTTTCTTTTTTTAAGGCAGCCGGGAAATACCTAATTCTGATGGGCATGGTGGGCATCGGTTTCGGCACCAATTTCCGGGACATCAAACGCCTGGGGTTTAAACCGCTCATCATCGGCCTGGCCGGCGCTGTGGTGGTGACCGGAGTCAGCCTGATCATGGTCAAACTGCTTAATTTTTAGACCTCTATCCGCATCTTCTCAAGGTCACCATACCACTTCAACTTTCCACGGAAATCCTTGATCTTTGCTTGACTGCTGAATTTAACCAGAAGTTTCAATCCTGCCTCGATAGCATCTTTCTTGGTATTAAATCCTGAAATTTTCAAAGCTTTTTCCATAAGTTGATCGTCGATCATGACATTTGTCCTCATCCTGGCCTCCGTGTGTATAAATCGACTTCAGTTTGCCAATAATTCAGGTTAATTTTTTCAAAAAAAAATATATAATAAATGTATTGTGATAGCAACTACATTAAGAAAGGGGCAAAGACATGAAAAATATTAGAAAAACAGAAACAGCAGCCATCTTGACAGGCATATTTATTTTTTGTTTTTTGATTTTTCCAACCTGTAAAGAGATCCAGGAGACCACAGAGCCTGAAAAACAGATCCTGGATATGACCTATCCCTATGATGAAAATACCATTTACTGGCCGACCGCCAAACCATTCGAGCTGAAAAAACTCGACTGGGGGATCACCGAAAGGGGATACTGGTATGCATCTAATGAATACGGTGCAGCCGAACATGGAGGTACCCATGCGGACGCGCCCATCCATTTTGCCGAAGGAGGGCGGACCATTGACCAGGTTCCTCTGGAAGAATGGATCGGCCCGGCGGTTAGAATAGATGTGACTGAAAAATGCAGCGAAAACCGCGATTATCTGCTGAGCAAAGAGGATATCGTTGAATGGGAAATATTGTACGGTCCCATACCTGACAGAGCCT
>CAZLBV010000358.1:0-4002 GCA_964557845.1 uncultured Eubacteriales bacterium
AAAGGATCAATAATCTGGGGATCGGGCCTCAGGGAATGGGAGGCCGGATCACCTCGCTGGCTGTGCATGTAGAAGCCTTCCCCTGCCATATCGCTTCCATGCCCGCAGCCGTAAATGTCCAATGCCATTCTCATAGGGTAATGTCTTTTGAACTGTAATGTTAATCTGGACTATTCATAAAAAATGCCGATCAATATGTTAAGTCATTTATTACCTGGAAAGAGCAACTCATCTACAGAAAACGATTTATATCACGGTTTTCCTTATATATTATTTATTTTAATCGGCATTTTTTACCTCCCTGGGGTAGGCGCGCCGATCTCAGCACAAATACTTCGTCGCCCTGAGTTCGCAGTAGTTCACTACAGCTTCACTCAAGGCACCTTGTATTTGCACCAACCTCGACGCGTGAATAGACCAGGTTTAAATATCATACTCTCATCAATTATCATAATTTATAAATTGGAGGAATAAATGCCTGCAAAAGGTTATGTTGAGTTCGATATTGAAAGGTGTAAGGGATGTGAGTTGTGTATCTTAAGCTGCCCGACTGATTGTCTGGCACTGAACACATCCGACACCAACAGCTATGGTCTTCATTATGCCTATCTAAAAGATGAAGATAATTGCATCGCCTGTATGAACTGCGCTGTGATCTGTCCGGATGCGGCCATCACTGTGTATAAAAAAGAAGAGCAGCCTGAGCAAAGGAGTTAAACCATGGGTGAACTAAGATTAATGAAAGGCAATGAAGCTCTGGGAGAAGCCGCCATCCGTGCCGGCCTTCAGGGCTATTTCGGGTACCCCATCACTCCTCAGTCAGAAGTGATCGAATATCTGGCGCAGCAGGAGCCCTATCATAATTATGTGCTTATCCAAGCTGAGAGCGAAGTGGCAGCGGTTAACATGCTGTATGGAGCCGGTGGAGCCGGCGGCCGGGTCATGACCACCACCTCATCTCCGGGATTCTCTTTGATGCAGGAAGGGATCTCTTATATCGCCTGCGCTGAGATCCCCTGTCTTTTCTGCAATGTGGTGAGGGGCGGCCCGGGATTGGGTACTATTCAGCCCAGTCAGAGCGATTATTTTCAGTCCACTAAGGGAGGTGGGCATGGGGATTACCACACCATCGTGCTGGCCCCTAATTCTGTCCAGGAGACTGTGGACTTTGTATATCTGGGTTTTGAGCTGGCTGACAAATACAGAAATCCGGTGACCATCCTTTCAGACGGGGCCATCGGGCAGATGATGGAAAAGGTCGAACTTCCTGATCCCATTGAATACAAGCCCAACAAACCCTGGGCTACCACCGGAAAAAGCAAAAACAGAGAGCGGAATATCCTGACCTCCCTGTACATCCAATCCGAAGATATGGAGAATAAAAACCGGGAGCTCCAAAAAAAATACGAAGAGATTAAAAAGAATGAAGTCCGCTATGAAGAATACCAAACCGAAGATGCTGAGATCATAATCACATCCTTTGGGCTTTCCTCCCGTGTCTGTAAAAAAACAGTGGATATCGGCCGGAAGCAAGGGATGAAGATCGGGCTCTTCAGGCCGCAGACCCTGTGGCCCTTTCCCTGGGACAGCCTCGGTGAATATGGGGATAAACAGCATGTTAAGTTTTTTATTTCGATTGAAATGAATGCAGGGCAGATGGTGGAGGATGTCAGGCTGGCTGTATGCGGCAAAAAACCGGTCTATTTCTACGGCCGCATGGGCGGTATTGTTCCGGATCCTATCGAGGTCCTGGATCATATCAAGCAGATCAAGGAGTGATACTATGAAAGAAGGATATAAACTTATCTATCAAGGCCCTAAAACTTTAACCGATAAAAGAATGCACTACTGCCCGGGATGCTTCCATGCCACCATCCATAAACTGCTCATGGAAGTGGTTGACGAAATGGGCATTCAGGAAAAAACCGTGGGCGTGTGTCCGGTGGGGTGCTCGGTCTTTGCGTATGATTATATGGATGTCGATATGCAGGAGGCCGCGCACGGCCGGGCTGCAGCGGTAGCCACCGGCATCAAGCGCATGCTGCCTGACCGGTATGTTTTCTCTTATCAGGGAGACGGCGACCTGGCAGCCATCGGAACGGCCGAGACTCTGCATGCCTGCAACCGGGGAGAGAATTTTACTTTCATCTTCATCAATAACGGTATTTATGGTATGACCGGAGGCCAGATGGCCCCCACTACCCTGGAAGGACAAAAAACCTCTACATCCCCCTATGGAAGGGACCCGGCAAAGATCGGCATGCCTTTAAAGATGTCGGAGATCGTCTCTCAATTCGACGGGGTGGCCTATGTGGAAAGGGTGAGCTGTGACACTCCGGCCCATGCCCGAAAAGCGAAAAAGGCCCTCCGCACTGCCTTTGAATATCAAGGGCAAAAGCTGGGGACCACCTTTGTGGAAGTGGCCTCAAACTGCCCCTCAGGCTGGAAGATGACGCCTGAGGAGTCCTTGAAATGGCTGCAGGAAAGAGTCTTTCCTTACTACCCGTTAAAAGTCTTTAAGAAACCTGGAAAAGAGGAGGCGTAGACAGATGTTAAAGGAAATGGTATTTGCAGGATTCGGAGGCCAGGGCGTGCTCTCTATGGGGACTTTGATCGCTTATGCGGCCATGAAGGAAGGAAAAGAAGTGAGCTGGTTCCCCTCGTACGGGCCTGAGATGCGGGGCGGTACGGCCAACTGTATGGTCAATATCAGCGACGAGATGATCTCATCCCCGATCGATTCAGAATTCGATATAGCCTGCGTCTTTAATATACCTTCGCTGGAAAAATTCGAACCGAGGGTCAAAAAGGACGGGCTGCTTTTCTGGGAAAGCAGCACCATAAAAAAAGGGCCCAGCCGAAAAGATATCCAGAGCTATGCGATCCCGGCCATAAAGATTGCCTCTGATAAGCTGAAAAACTTAAAAGTTATGAATATGGTGGTTATGGGGGCTCTGGTTGAAGCAAGCAAGATCATAAAACAAGAATCTATGCTGACGGCTTTGAAGGGAGCTTTGCCTGAGCGGCATCATCACCTGATCCCGTTAAACCAAAAAGCCATGGAGCTGGGCAGGGAGCTTGTGAGGAAGCTTTGAGGGTTGATGGGTTAATGAGTTGATGAGTCAATGAGTGTATGGGTTATGAAGTGAATGAGTCAATGAGTCAATGAGTGGATGGGGAGTGCTTCGGGTTTAGGTTTTTCTTCTGACTCCTGACTCCTGGCTCTTCAGGTTGATGTGTAGATGAGTCAATGAGTGTATGAGGAATGTTTCGGGTTTCGGGTGGTTTTCCTTCTATCTCCTATCTTCTATCTTCTGTATTCTGTTTTTTTTACTTCGATAATTCCAGGAAGAGTTTTTCCATTATATCCTTGGGCATGAAGCCGACATGTTTTTCCTTTAAGTTTCCCAGCCGGTCAATAACAAAGGTAGTTGGAATATACTGGCCGGGTTCATAAGCCTCATAGAATTCTCTGGTAGCCATAGCCATAGGATAGGATATACCGAATTCCTGCATGAACTGATTGACTACATTCGGGCCGCCCCGGTCCAGGGAAATACCGATGATGACCATGCCGTCATCCTTATATTTTTCATATAATTCGATAAACCCGGGAATTTCCTGCCGGCAGGGCGGGCACCAGGTCGCCCAGAAATTTATAAAGATCACATTTCCCTTGATCTCTTCAAGTGAAATGGTGCTGCCGTTCAAATCGGTCAAGGAAAAATCCGGCGCTTTGTTTCCGGTTTGACCATGGGTACATGCGGTTACTGTTAGAACTACCAAAGCAGCCATCATCATTCTAGATTTCATGTTATGCTTCATACTTATCTCCATATCCTAATATTAGCCTGAACTATTCATAAAAAATGCCGCTAGTAATGATAACCAATTTATTAACATGAAGTTGGAATATTTTACGGAAAACACTTTTTTCTTCAGATTGTGGTTTATAATATTCATTTTATATCGGCATTTTTTACCTAAAGGCGAGCCGATCTC
>CAZLBV010000359.1:0-6423 GCA_964557845.1 uncultured Eubacteriales bacterium
AGCCACAGGGGGGGCCGGTAGTCATCGTCTCGAGTGTTAGCCGGATAGCGAGCCATCATCAGCTGTAAAGTCTGGTCTTCGAAACGGTCAGCTTTTACCGTGAGCTTTTCTTTAGTTCCCAGGTCGAAGACCAGGATCTCTTCCTGAGGAGCCTCCTCCTCACCCGGCATGTGGTACTTATAAGTCTCAAGAGTCGGTCTGGGATCTGCGATGGAATTGATCACCCAGAGATCTTTGACTTCACGTTCGTCGGAGCGGGTCATGGCGAATTTTTTTGAATCATGGGACCAGATGATGTAAGCAGGCTTACGTTCATCCTTATCTTTTTCCTTATCTATGTTGGTTTCTCCCCGTCCACCGCTATGATAGCTGTAGTGCTCCTCTCCATCTGTAGTCAATTGAATTTCTTCGATGGTTTCATCTTTGGGATCTTTTTGCCATTTTTCATAGTCTTCCTTGTCCATATAAAAGAGGTTGTAATTGCGGCCGAACACGATCGTTTTGCCGTCAGGAGAAATGCTGGCCCAGCGCGGACGTTCGGGCTCGTCAACAAAATCCTCAAGTTTGGTCAATTGTCCCGTAGCTATTTCATACTCGAAATGATGATACTTTTGAGCGTCCTCTTTTGCTTTTTCAAGCGCGCTTTTTTCATCTTTATCCCCTTTTCCCTTTTCTTTATTCTCTAAATCTTCTTTTTTTTCAACTTCTTCTTTCTTTTCCTTTTCTGCTCGCTTTTCCTCTCGCTTTTCGGCATCAAGGACATCCTTGTTTTTTTCCACCTTAAAATAGATGGCAGTATCGTTTTTGATGAATTTAATGGTGTTCATAGGCAGGTGTTTGGCTTCATAAGGGTCTTTAGTCATCTCCGTCAACATAGCCGCCATTTTGACATTGTCGAAGATGGGGCGTCTCTGCTGTTTGGCAGGATCTACGATGGTAAACACTTTTCCATCACTGGTCTCGTAAATATACCAGAAGCGGTTGCTGTGTTTGAGCCAGTGAGCATCGACAAAGGTACTGAATACCATCTTTTTCATTTTATTGGGAGTGAAGCGTGCAGGCAGTTCATAGTTGGCTTTGGTGACCGTGATATTTTCTTCTCCATAGCTGCTGAAGGCCGCAAAGAAAAAAACGATCAAAACAAAATATAAGACTTTTTTTTGCATGTAAGGTCTCCTTTTTTAATTGAGTTTATATAAATATAGATCAATTTTTTTAAATGTCAGGGATAATTATGTGTAGAAAAGTTATTTAAAGACATGGAGGACAAAAAATTATACTTTCCTTATAGAATGAATACAACCAAAATTTTAAAGGAAATATTAAATCGATTGGATTCTTATTTATCTAACACCCACTTTTTAATAATGTTAAAAACTATCTCCCGTTTGATCGGTTTGGAGATATAATCATTCATTCCGGAATTTAAACACCGTTCTTGATCTTCTTTTAAGGCATCAGCGGTCATGGCTATGATCGGAATATCCTTATATCCCCGGTTCCTAAGGACTTGAGTGGCTTCCAAACCATCCATTTCAGGCATGTTTACATCCATAAAGATCAAGTCAAATTTTTCCGGATCAGCTGTAAATTTTTCCACCGCTTCCCTTCCATTAGCGGCCACTTCCATCTGGTATCCGGCTTTAGTGAGCATGAAAGTGGTTAATTTTTGATTTAAAGGATTGTCCTCTGCCAGTAAAATATAGGTTGAATGTTTAGCTTCCTCAACTAGGGTGTGCTGGGTTACCACATATTTTTCTTTCTGTTTTTGGGTGATATCAAGCTCTTCACCCAGGAGACGTTTCAACATGGTCAGTAGTTTGTGTCTTTGGATGGGTTTAGGTAAGTACCCGTCAAATCCAGATTCCCGGTAGATCCTGGTCCGTTTAGTGGTGGATGAGGAAAAAGCCAGCAAAGGCAATCCGGCGATTCTGGGATCCGGATTATCCCGGATTTTTTTGGCGAGATTATAACCACTGATATCAGGCATCTGAATATCGAGAACACAAATATCGAGCCTATCTCCTTTTTCAAATATATCCTGAATGGTTGGTAAAACTTTATCTGCCCTTTCAAGGGAGATGGGCAGCATTCCAGCCTGCTTTAGTGTATGTGTCAAAATCTCAAGATTGTTAAGATTATCATCCACAATCAAGATTTTTTTACCCTTGAGTAGTTCCAATGATGGTTTTTTATCGATTATTTTATCGGATTTCTTTACCCAAGCGGTGAAATAAAAACTACTGCCTTGACCTGGCTCGCTTTCCACCCAAACACTGCCGCCCAGAAGTTTGGCCAGATGCTTGCATATGGATAATCCCAACCCTGTGCCTCCATATTTTCGTGTAGTCGAACCATCTGCCTGTTGAAACACTTCAAAGATTTTTTTCAGGTTATCTTTATCAATTCCAATACCTGTATCCCTGACCTTGACCAGAAGTTTTAACTGGTCCTTTTTCTCTTCTATAGTATCCAAAAAAAGCTCAATTTCGCCGGAATGGGTAAATTTTGCCGCGTTTCCCATTAAATTCAGCAGCACCTGCCGGATCCGGCCGGGATCACTCTTTACAAACGCCGGGATATTGTCACTAACCCGGCAGAGAATTTCAACCGGCTGGTTGCCGAGCCTGGGCTGAATGAGGTGGCAAACATCAAAGGCGGTAACCTCTAGATCAAAATCTAGATCTTGAAGGACCAGTTTTCCTGCCTCGAGTTTGGAAAAATCGAGGATTTCATTGATGAGCGCGATTAAGGCTTCTCCCCCTTTGGTAATGTTACGGGTAAATTCTGTCTGTTCTTCATCCAGTTCGGTGTCGAGAAGCATGTCAGCAAATCCGATGACCGAATTCATAGGGGTCCGGATCTCGTGGCTCATACGCGCCAGGAACATGCTCTTTGCTTCGTTTGCAGCTTCGGCTGCTTGCCTGGCATTCTCCGCCTTCTGGTGAAGCTGTTTCAATTTCTTATTAGCCTTTTCCAGATCAGAGTTGGCAATTTGCAGCTTCTCTTGAGATCGTTGCAATACCTCCAGTTCGGATATGTCCTGCAGCATCATCATGATCTCTTCAATCTTTCCTTCTGGAGATTTAATGGGGATAGCCGTCACATAGATCTGCCGCACATGACCATCAATATCTAAGTTGAGTTCATGATGAACCATTGTGCCTGTTTTTATGGCTTTTTCACCCGGGCAGTTTCTACAGATTTTTTCCTGTTTGCAAAGAACCTGATTGCACTTCTTGCCGTGAAGAGAGTCGGATTTGAGTCCGTTTCCAAACTTTTTAATAAATTCATTGTTGAACCAGGTAACGGTTAAGGATGGATCAAGGGCTAAAAAGCCGACATCGGTTTGGTGGACCATGGAAGAGAATTTCTGGCGCTCTCGTTCCAGCACTCTGATCTGGTTATCCTGCAGTTTAAACCAGCGTTCCAGGTCTTTTATTTTTTTCTTCATCTCTGCATTTTCTTCTTCGAGTGTGATTTTATTACTATTCACTTTTCTTCAATCCTATGTTAACTATTTCTTCGGGATGTGTGTTTCTCAAGATTCTGAATGTTTCTCATACAGATCCGCCAGCCATTCGGCAACAATTTCGACATCTTTTACAGCATCAGGATCAAAAGCACTCGGTTCATGACTGTCAATATCGATCTGAGCGAATATTTTGTCACCTTTACGGATCAAGATAACCAATTCTGATCTGGTTGCGCTGGAACAGGCGAGATAATTGTCTTCTGCAGAGACGTCCGGAATATTTTTATTGCATTTATCAGAAACAGCACTGCCACAGATACCCTTGCCGACCGAAATAAAAACATGGTCTGTGGGAGCCCCGATAAAAGTACCCAGGCGTAAAACATTATCCGGGAAAAGTTCATATATTCCGGTCCAATGGAATTTAGTGTTGGAGTTGTGCAGCAACTCAACTGCATCCTGCAGCAAGTCTTCAAATCCAGCCCCGTTATTCTGCCTCTCATCTAGTTTTTGGCAGATTTCCTCTCCATTCATAATGTGCCTCCATTTATTTGATCATTTTAGTGTTTTTTATTCAATAATACTTAAGTAGAAGATTCTAATCAGATTGAATAAATAAAAATCATTTTTGTATAACACAATATATTAATGCAAAAATGAAAAAAATTTCAATCTCTTTTTCCTTGAAGCTTATTGTGCCTGGAAATTTGTTGTCAGATAATACTGCTCCAATAATTGCCGGATGCAGGGATTTTTAATGAGCTATTCAATGAAATATTTGGCGCCTCGATACTCAAATTCACGGCCAAATCGGGGGGTGGTATCTGTTCTGAGGATTTTCTGCGATTTGTCAGCCGCTTTCTGAGGGAACCCTTCTTTAATTTTTTCAGCTTTGGTGATGAGGATAAGGTCAGCCGGACCATTAAAACCTTTTTGCTTCTTTGCGGTATCAGACAGCCCAAAGGTCACTTTGAATGCTATGCCTTCGATGTTTTGCCGGAGCAGTTCAATTTTGACACCTCCGCTGAAATCTGAAACTTTAAATTTGTTACCGGTGGTTTTATTAATAAGGTCAACAACATTCCGTTCTCGCTTTTTCAAGACGCACTGGGAAAAAGCTTCTGCTGCTTTTACGAGGGCGGTGTAAGCGTCAAACTCCTCAACTCTGACGGTGATAGGTTCAATACTTATTTTCTCAAACATTCTATCTGGACTTTGGGCGACTTTTCGATTTAATTTTTTTTAGTTTTTGTAGTCATTTATCTTTAGGTCGGATACTGTTAGCCGATGACGGTGTCAACGCCATATCCGCCTTCAACAGCAAGAAAAAATTGATTAGGCGCGCAGATGATCCGTTCGCCCCGGCGCCAGACCGGTGGGGAATAAAGGCAGATCTTACCTTTACAGCAGGAATCAGCCACACGGGCCTTGCCGTCTTTTACTGCGACTGTGATCTTTCCGTGGGGAACAGAAATGGTTGTTCGGGCATCTTTATTCAGTGGGAGGGCTCCCAACCTTTTGCCGCTTCGGTAAACCGCAGCCTTCGCTCCAGCATAACCGGAAATGTTTTCTTTGTTCAAAGCAGCAGTTGTTAAGGAAGTCGATCTCACACCAGAGCGGTTGATTTTATCCCAAAGCGAACGAAGTTTTTGTGATCTAATATCGATGATCCGGCCGTTTTCAACCAGAGTAAAGGAAGGTCTGGCAATATGATGTAAATGGCTGAAGGATAAGGTGATTCCAGCCGATAATGGGTTATTTACTTGCTGCCAACCCTTTGATTCAAGGGCATGGGTCAAATAAGTTTTTTGAGGATGAGTATCTAAAAAGGAAAAGGTCTGGGTTTCTGTTTTATGGAAAAATTTCAGTTCATTCAAAATTTCAGGCAGGAATCTTTCCGGATCCTCCGAAATGAGAAACAGTTCTAGGTCGTTTTGATGGGATTTTGATGCCAGTAAAAATGGTGTCAGCATTGAACTGGTCATTATGGTTTTAAAAAAACTGCGTCTATCCATGGCAGTCTCCTTTTTTTATAATGTCGATTATAACGGGATAAAGATATTTTCTATTCTGCTTCCGAAACAGGAGAAGGGTTCCAATCCCTCCTGCAATGAGGCCAAGAAAGAGTCCGGATGCGCCTGCCGTTGTAGAGGAAATTTGGGTAAAACTTGAGAGCATGGTCCCCAATCCTAAACCCAAAAGGGATGATACCAGAAGGATGCTGAATAGATAAATCAAGGCACGGCTGTATTTATCTTCGGGGACCTCAAAAAGCACTTCATCACCGGGGCAGGCGTCTACCGGATTTTTAGCCGATATATGCCCCTTGTCCTGGTTCCGGCCGATACAGAGAGCTTTGGCGCTGCAGTCTCGGCAGGTATTCATGATACATTCTACCTCGACTTCTGCCAGGTCCTTATTGGTAAAAATAACCAATCCTTTATCCTTCATCTTTTCTTTCGTTTTCCAAATCGGTTTTATGGAGCCGTCCGATGGCATCGGTCGGACATTTTTCGATGGCAGGGATTTTTTCCGGATCGATCTTTTTATAATCCGTAATAACTGCCAGATTTTTATCCAAAATTATAGCTTCCGGGCAGGCCCGCACACAGATCCCGCAGGCGATGCAAGCGTTTTTACAGGCCTTTTTAGCTGCAGGACCCCGGTCAAGCGACCGGCAGAAAACAATTATATTTTGATCAATGGGACAAAGGTCAATGATATTCCTGGGGCAGGCGTCCACGCATTTTCCGCAGGCCGTGCATTTGTCTTCTCTGACAATGGGCAGTCCCTCTTCTCCCATGTAAATAGCGTCAAACGGGCAGGCAGCAACACAGTCGCCGTACCCCAGACAGCCGTAGGAACATTGTTTATTGCCGCCGATCAGGTTAGCGGAATAACAGGTATTGATCCCTAAGTATTCTCCCCGGTTAAGAGCGGCTGCATGT
>CAZLBV010000360.1:0-3533 GCA_964557845.1 uncultured Eubacteriales bacterium
GCCAAAAGTAAACTTCAGGGGGAAGAGGAAGCCTTAAAATTCATAGATAAATTTACAGTAATTATTTTAAGGCCAGGTGGAGTCTTTGGACCTCGTGATAAAGATTTTTTAAGTCTATTTAAATCTATCAAAAGGGGAATCCTGCCTGCCATTGATTCCAACCAAAGATTAGCTTCAATAATCTATGTCAAGGATTTAGTTAATGCTGTAGAGTTATGTCTTCAAAAAGATATAAAAAGCGGTGAGATATTTAATGTTGTCAATCCCCAACCTTATTCCTGGGATGAATTTGGACAAATAACCTCACAAATCTTCAATAAAAAACTGAAAAAAATTATCATTTCTTATCCGGTCGCCTTTTTAATTGCTAACTTTGCCCAAATAGCTGGTAAATTCCGTAAAAATCCAAGTATAATCGATAAGAATAAATTAAGGGAACTGAATGAAACCTGTTGGGTTGCGGACTGTGGCAAAGCAATAACACAACTCGGCTTTCAGCCACAGTATTCACTGAAAGAAGCTATACAAGAAACCCTGAACTGGTACCAAGAACATGGTTGGCTTTAGCTCATTAAACTCAAATCATGTGAATGAGAAATTGAGTCAATGAGTTAATGAGGGTTTCCTTTTATCGCTTCATCATTTACTGTTTATTTTAACTTGATACTTAAAACCCAAAATTTAAAATTCATTATTCGGTTTTCTTTCTTTTAAATTCTTCCAGGTAATATTCTATGTCAGTTAACTTTAATCCTATACTCATAAAACTGCATGCCGCGGTTTTTATCCAGCAGAAGCACCCTGTTTTCAAAGATCCGGATATTATCAACAAAATGATCGACCGGTATCTTGCCTAATAAAATCCCTTCCTGATTATAAACCTCTAATTGATAGGCATCGGTTTCTCTGATATCTGTGTTGCCCTCCACATCCAAAGACATGCTGCGCTGACCGCCGGCACTCATCATCATACCGACTCTGGTCTGAACACTTTCCTCATCTTTGAGCTGCCTGCTGAGTGTTACCACCCAGATCCGGCCCTGACCATCAACCGCAATTCCAGTGGCGCACCTATTCAACTGAGGCTCCCGGATCGCTACTCTTCCTCCGTCTCTTTCGATCTTGGTTTTTTCTTTGGGAAGTTCTGTGCTGTAGTTCAGCTCCCGGTCTGCTTTCCATAACAGTTGTCCCTCAGGAGAATATTTGTCTATTCTGTTTTGCGCATTAAAGGCAGCATACACATGGTTATCCCCATCTACAGCAAAGAAAAACCGGTTGGCGCTTCTATTCAGGATAAAATCATCAAGATCGACCTTGTCTCCAAATTCATTGAGAATTTGTCCGTTTTTATCAATTGTTTTAAACATTTTGGACACTTCTTGTTTGCCATCCAAATTCTGTAGCGTCATACCAAACCCTTCTCCCTCATTCATAATGAGTTTTTCAGGTCCAAAAGTCCGGACCAATCCAATAGATAACTCAGGGATGGTAATAGTATCCAACTCATTGCCTTCATTATCCAAGATCTGAATCCTGCGGCTTCCGAGATCACTTACATATATATTTCCCTTACTGTCTATATCGATCGACTGGGGATAGTTAAACTCACCAGGGCCTTCCCCTCTCCGGCCTATGGTCTTTACAAATGTTAGATCCTGCCTAAATTTCTGGATCCTATGGTTACCTGAATCCACCACATAGATATTATGGCTGCTGTCAAGAGCAATATCAGAGGGCATGTGGAAAAGAAAAGGTTCGTTCTGGGATTCAATATCGCCTATCGTCCGGATAAACTCCAGAGAAACAGCAGGGTTTTTTCCCCATATTCCCTGCTCAGGATTATGGACGATCCGAATACCGTTTTTGGTATCTACTTTTTGGGTGTAAGTAAAACCTAGAAATAAGATCATATACACTGTTAAAAATAGAATAATAGTTTTTTTGTAATTTTTTCTCTTCAAATTAGCCTCCTCCTTTGTCTATAACTAAATTTCAGAAAGAAGTGTTGCGGGAAAATTCTTCAATTACGGCTTCCTTAAATCGTTCCACAGTCAAAGGAGCACTTCCTTCGTAATGGTTGTTGATATTGACATAGGTTACGATCTCTTTATAGGTATTCTCCTTGACAATTTGAGCTGCTGCCTTCAGACCCTCGGTTTTGGGAGAAATAACACTATTCCAAATGCTGCCTGTTTTTTCCTCGATCTCCATCCGGTCACCTCCGTGAAGACGTATGATGCTGAAGGATGCTGTTTGCGGATGGAACTTCTGATATATCTCTGAGATGGGGGGCATATAATATCCATCGAGATAGACAAAACCCAGACCATGATCTTTGAGACAATCAAAAAATTTCTGATTGAGATAATTGGGATTTCGAATTTCAACGGCATATTCATATCCTTCAGGGGCAGCAGATATAAATTTATGCAGATGCTTTTGAAAATCCTGCTGGGAAGGCATCTTTTTTTTATTAAGATACTCAAACTGAAACATGACCGGCCCCAATTTTTCTTTTATAGGTTTAAGCAGATCCAAAAATTTTATCAATAGATCATTATCAAAAAAATAAGGATTGGATTTACCGGAATATTTAGCATAGCTCGGTGGCTGTTTGGAGTAATAATGGGTCAAAGTCAATGAATTGGCGGCTTTTACCGTAAAAATAAAACCTTTGGGTACAGTTTGAGCATAGGTTATGACTGTTCCCAGATCAGGCAGTTTGATAGTTCCGGGAAACAAACTCCAGAACCACTGATCTATTTCAACTGAATCTAAATGCCGGGCATAATCCTTCAGATAGTCATCCGGACCGTAGGTTTTATCCTGGTCATAATAAAGCCCCCTCCAGGAATCATATTTCCAGGAGCAAGTACCGATACGGAGGTAAGGCTTAATTTCTGGGGGGATATTAGTTTTTTTCATTTTTTTCCGGAACCTATTACATACATACTACGTATATTATATTTTATGCATTTTTCTTAGGTATAAATCAATTATAAACAAAAATAATAAAAAAATTATGATGTCCCCTTTTTTTCCGTTATAATATTTTTTTTTGTAAATAAATTTTGAAAGAGGTGATCATGAAGAAAAAAATAAGCATTACCACATTTTTTGTATTGATCTTTACTTTTTTTATAGCCGCGGCTCCTGCTGATCTGACCTTCGATAAATACCATACTCCCAATGAGATCGAGCAGGCTTTGCAGGCCTTGGCTCAGGCAAATCCCCAGATCGCAGTGATCCATTCCCTGGCTGTAAGCCCTGGAAACCATCCGGTCAGTCTGATCGAGATCGGACCTGAGATCACAAAAGCGAAAAAAACACTGCCTGCAGTTTTTGTGGCAGCCAATATGGAAGGAATCACGCCCCTCTCCAGCGAAGCTGCCTTGTATTTGATCAAGCTGGTTCTGGATAAGCCCGAGATCAGAAAAGATAAAACCTGGTATATCCTTCCGCTGGGAAATCCTGATGCAGCAGCTCATTATTTTCAGAAACCGCTTTTTCTGGATGCCCGTAATAACAGCCCT
>CAZLBV010000361.1:0-3849 GCA_964557845.1 uncultured Eubacteriales bacterium
TTCATGAGAAAAATATAGGTCGCAGTTATAAGGTAGTAGATACCAGTGTTATTATTGACGGCAGGATTGCAGATATCTGCATTACTTCCTTTATCGAAGGTGTCCTGGTTGTCCCCCAATTCATTTTAAAGGAATTACAGGTAATTGCTGATTCTTCGGATCAGGTAAAACGACAGCGAGGACGGAGAGGGTTGGAAGTTCTTGATCATCTGCAAAAATCTTCACAGGTTACTGTGATGATCTCTGAAATGGATTTTCCAGACGTTAAAGAAGTTGATTCAAAATTGATAGAAATGGCCAAATATATGGATGCAAAAATTATAACTAATGATTTTAACCTGAATAAAATAGCTCAATTACAAGGTATCCCTGTACTGAATATCAATGAATTGGCCAATGCTCTAAAGCCGGTGGTCTTACCTGGAGAATCGATCCGGGTTTTCATCCTTAAAGAAGGAAAGGAGAAAGATCAGGGAGTCGCTTATCTGGATGATGGTACTATGGTTGTAGTGGACAATTCTAGAAAATTGATGGGCCAGAATGTGGATATTACGGTTACTTCCGTACTTCAGACCACGGTTGGGAAAATGATCTTTGGCCGGTATAATGAAGAATCCAAATGACAGATGTTTCTGTGATCATAGTTGCGGCCGGTTCTGGAAGGCGGTTTGGATATCAAAAGCAGTTTTCGATCCTAAAAGGAAAGACTGTACTCGATTGGAGCATGGAAAGATTCAGCCGTCATGAGCAAGTCTCAAACATAGTCCTTGTCCTCCCCCAGAAGACACAAGCTCAGGAAATAATAGATAGATATCCTAAGATTGCGGCAGTAGCCGAGGGAGGCAAAACCAGACAACAATCGGTGGCTGCCGGATTCAGGTGCTTATCTTTAAAGTCTATGGATGTGGTGCTTGTTCATGATGCTGCCCGTCCTTTAGTTTCTGTGGAATTGATAGATAGAGTTATATCTGGGGCGATAGAAAATGGGGCAGCTGTACCTATTATTCCCGTAGAAGATACGGTTAAAGAGATCGAGGACAATAGGATCATCAGAACCGTTGAGAGATCTAAACTTTACCTTGCTCAGACGCCTCAGGGTTTTTTGTTCGGGGTTTTACAAAAAGCTATCAAAGAGACAGAAAATAATCATTGGCAGGGAACCGATGAAGCTTCACTAGTGGAACTGATGCAGCACAGGGTTATCGGCGTACCGGGAGAAAAAGGCAATATAAAGATTACAAGTCCTGTTGATTTGAAGATTGCGGAGGGTTTAATTGAAAATTAGAGTTGGACTCGGCTACGATATTCATAGATTGATTGAGAATAGGCCGCTCTATTTAGGCGGGATACAGATCCCTTACTACAAAGGGCTTTTGGGCCATTCTGATGGCGATTGTCTGATTCATGCGATCGTCGATTCCTTTTTAGGGGCCCTGGGAGAAAGGGACATCGGTCAGCAGTTTCCCGATTCAGATCCAATGAATGAGGGTAGAAGAAGCACGGAAATGCTGGATGTTGTTTCGGGATGGTTAAAGGAACGCGGTTTTCAGATCGAACACATCGATGCGGTTATAATCGCTGAGGAACCTAAGTTGAATCCCTATGTTTCTGCGATGAAAGAATCATTAGGTTCACAATTAAAAATTCCTCAGGAAGATATCGGGATCAAGATAAAGACGAATGAAGGGCTTGACGCAATTGGCCGGGGAGAGGCCATAGCAGCCT
The DNA here is from genome assembly GCA_964557845.1 of uncultured Eubacteriales bacterium. Classification (GTDB taxonomy): domain Bacteria; phylum Acidobacteriota; class Aminicenantia; order Aminicenantales; family Aminicenantaceae; genus CAZLBV01. The sequence continues at coordinate 1,726 of CAZLBV010000361.1, forward strand.
GGGTCTCTGTTGTGCTCTACTGCCAAGAGGGAGAAAAAAATTACGATGGGTAAACAAGAAACTCCGGATAATAAGGTCAGAGTCCGTTTTGCCCCAAGCCCAACTGGATATCTACATGTAGGAAATGCCCGCACAGCGTTATTCAACTGGCTTTTTGCACGTAAAAATAATGGTGTTTTTATATTGAGAATAGAGGATACTGATGTTGAAAGGTCTAAAGAGGAATATGCAACCAGACTCATCGATGATCTGAACTGGCTAGGGTTGGATTGGGACGAAGGTCCGGACATAGAGGGTGGTTTTGGCCCTTATCGGCAATCCTTGCGAAAGGAGCTCTATGCAAAATACACCCAGAAGCTTCTGAAAGAAGAAAAGGCATATTACTGTTTTTGCACTGCCGAAGAACTCGAAAAAGAAAGAAAAAAGGCAATAGCTTCCGGAGCTATGCCAGTTTATAGCGGCCATTGCCGGGAATTATCGAGGGAGGAGAGCGAGCAAAGGTTAAAGGCTGGAGAAAAAGCAGTCGTTCGTCTGAAAACACCCGGACAGGGTGAATTAAAATATATGGATCTGGTCAGAGGGCTTCTATCTTTTGATCTGAAACTGATAGGAGATCCGGTTCTAGTTAGATCCAATGGACTTCCGGCCTATAATTATGCCGTAGTCATTGATGATGCCTTGATGAAGATCAGTCATGTGATAAGAGGAGAAGATCATATTTCCAATACACCTCGCCAGATTCTTACCTATGAAGCCTTGGGATTCGAATCCCCGGAGTTTGCCCATCTTTCCATGGTGATGGGGCAGGATAACACCCGGCTGAGTAAAAGACATGGGGCTACTTCTGTGGATCAATTTGAAAAACTGGGAATCCTACCCGAAGCTTTATTCAATTACCTCTCGCTTTTGGGTTGGGCGCCTCCCGACGGTCAGGAAGTTTTAACGTCCACCGAAATAATAAAGCTGTTTAATATTAATAAAGTCAGCCGTCACTCAGCCGTCTTTGATTATAATAAGCTCTATTGGTTAAACCGGCAGCATCTAAGGAAACTTCCCTCTCAAGAAAAAGTAGAGATGGCGCATGATCGTCTCCAGAAGGCTGGAATGCTTCCGTCAAAGCTGAACCAGGATCAATGGGACTGGCTTAAACTGGCGGTTGAAAGCCTGGTTGAAAAGATCGACACCCTTTCTGGCCTACCGGCTGAATTCGCGATATTTTTTGAATTTTCTCCGGAGAAAATGGACCCAGAGGCCCAAGCGATCTTTAGATCAATCTGCGGAAGGCAGGTTCTAGACCTGTTTTATAAGAAGATGCAGCAGGTGGACCGGTTTGAGTATTCCGTATTGGCGAAAATGGCTGATGAGATTAAAAAGGTATCTGGATGTAAAGGACGCGATCTTTTTCATCCAATAAGAGTGGCCTTGACCGCTCGCCATTCCGGGCTCGATCTGGATAAATTTATTCCTTTGGTGGAAGTGGGTTCACGTTTGAATTTTCCCGTGCCGATTAAAAGATGTTTCCAAAGGGTAAATGAGATTTATGAATATGTATCCCGGGATTTTTAAAGATTATCAGATTCAAGCTTAAGTTGAAGCTCTGCGATCTTTGCCTGCGCCTGATAAACGAAGGGGGAGTCTTTAGCCGGGTTAAACCGTAGAAAATTCCTAAAGTCTTCGATCGCTTCCTTTAATTTCCCCATTTTTTCATAGGTAAATCCCCGTCCGGAATAGGCCAGTGCATATTTTGAATCAAGCTGTAGTGCTTTGTTAAAATCATTGAGAGCCTCAGTGAAATTACCTGTGGATACATAGGCATTACCTCGATTGTTATAATTTATTGGGAGCAAAGGATTAAGCTCTAATGCCCGGGAATAATCAGCAATGGCCTCTTCCATTTTACCCAGGCCCTTATAAGCTAAACCCCGGTTGCTGTAAGCAGAAGTATGGTTGGGATTGAGCTCGATCGCTTTAGTATATTCTTCTACAGCTTCCTCATATAATCCGCTCATGTAATATATGTCCCCGAGGTTATAATAGGCAGCGTAGTTTTCGGGACTCATTCGGATGGCTATGGTATAATCGAGCACAGCTCGGTCGAATTGACCGGTGCGAACATAGGCTAAA
>CAZLBV010000362.1:0-9464 GCA_964557845.1 uncultured Eubacteriales bacterium
CAATGATCCTGATACCTTAAGTACTAATTTTGTCAGACCCATTTATGAAGACAGTGACGGCATTTTGTGGTTCGGCGCCTATGGAGGAGGGTTGGACAAATTTGACCGGTCAACCGGAAAATTCACCCATTATAGAGCCAAACCAGATGATCCCGATACTTTAAGCAATGATCTTATCAGGGCAATTCAGGAAGACTCGGAGGGATATCTGTGGATAGGCACCGAAGATGGACTCAACCAATTCAATAAAAAAACCGGCCGTTTTATCCGTTATTTTGGAGACCCGGAAGACCCCAATTATCTCAGCAGCGGTATAATCTATTCTCTGTACGAATCACAACTGGAGCCGGGCATATTATGGATCGGAACTTCCAACGGAGGCCTAAATCGATATGACCGCATAAACCAAAGGTTTACTCATTATCAAAATGATTCTAATGATCCTTACAGCCTTGGCCATAATTTCATCTATGTTATTTATGAAGACAGTCTGGGACAGCTTTGGATAGGTACTTATGGAGGCGGCCTGGATAAATTCGACCGGGAAACACAACGGTTTACCCATTATAAAACCGATCTCGATGACCCAAAAAGTATCAGTAATGACTGGATATTCTGTATATTGGAAGATTCCAAAGGCACTCTTTGGATCGGAACCGCGGGTGGAGGCCTCAATAAATTCGATCGTGAAACCGAGACTTTTACCAGTTACAAAGAGGAAGAGGGGCTGCCTAACACCAAAATATACGGTATCTTGGAAGATAGCGAGGGAAATCTCTGGATGAGCCATAACAAAGGGATCTCCAAATTCGATCCGGAAACCGAGACTTTTAAGACTTACGATGTCAGTGACGGACTTCAAAGTAATGAATTCAACGGCGGTTCCTACTTTAAGAATTCAGAAGGCGAGATGTTCTTTGCAGGTATTAACGGGGTCACAAGTTTTTTCCCGGAAAACATCAAGCCTAACTCGTTTATACCCCCGATCGTATTTACTGATTTTCAGGTATTCAATAAAAGTGTTCCTGTGGGCGAGCCAGGCAATAAGAAGGCTATTCTGTCTCAGTCCATTCTTATAACCGATGAGATTCGTCTGTCTTATCGGGAAAACGTATTTTCTTTTGAGTTTGCCTCCCTTCACTTTGTGTCTCCGGACAAAAATAATTATGCCTACATTATGGAGCCTTTTGAGAAAGAATGGAACGAAGTAGGTAATAGAAGGTTTGCTACCTATACCAACCTTCCCCCGGGGAAATATACCTTCCGGGCGAAAGGAACAAACAGTGACGGGCTATGGAATGAGGAAGGAACCTCTGTCAGCATTATCATCACTCCTCCGTTCTGGCAGACGTTATGGTTTAAGATAACAGCTGCCGTGGTAGGCCTTTCCCTTATTTTTCTTTTCTTTTCATTGAGAATAAGAAATATTGAAGCGCAAAAAAGAAAATTGGAGGTCTTAGTCGCAGAACAAACAGAAGACCTCAAACAACAAAAACACCAACTTGAAGAAGAGATCGTCGAGAGAAAACGGGCGGAAAAGGAACTTCAGAAAGCGAAAAAAAGAGCCGAAGGAGCCAAACAACTGGCGGAAGCTGCCAATCATGCCAAGAGTATGTTCTTGGCGCGAATGAGCCATGAGATCCGCACCCCCATGAATTCAGTCATAGGTTTTTCCGATATGCTGCTGGACACGGAACTGACTGAAGAACAAAGCGATTATGTCAGGACTATTTCCAAAAGCGGTGAGGCGCTTCTGTCATTGATCAATGAGATCCTCGATTTTTCAAAAATCGAAGCTGGCGAAATGACTTTTCAGCATATGGATTTTGATATTGAGGTTACGGCTTTTGATGTTAGCCACATTATCCAGCCCCGGCTTGAAAACAGGCCGGTAGAGGTTCTCTGTCGAGTCAGTGACAACCTTCCTGGATTCATTAAAAGCGATCCTGCCAGAATCCGACAGGTCCTCCTAAATCTTATGGCGAACGCAGCTAAATTTACCCATGCCGGTGAGATCGAATTATTCTTAGAAATTCAAGAAGAAAAAGACGATCTGATGAAACTGCATATCGCGGTTCGGGATACCGGAATCGGCATTTCCAAAGATAAACAAAATATTATTTTTGAGGCTTTTCAACAGGCAGATGGTTCCACAACTAGGAAGTACGGGGGAACAGGTTTAGGATTAGCCATCTGCAAACAAATAGCGAAGTACTTGGGAGGAGAAGTATGGGTAGAGAGCGAAGTGGATAAAGGAAGCACTTTCCACTTTACTGCCTGGGTAGGAAAATCCCAAAAAACCATGGAAAAAAGACCCCGTCTGGAGATACTTTCCGGCAAAAAAGCCCTGCTGGTAGATGATAATGATAACAATTTAAGCATTCTGGCTCATTTCCTTACACGTGCAAATATGCGGTCCATTACAGCCAAAAAAAGCGCCCAAGTCTTGAGGATACTGGAAAAAGAAGCTCAAAATAATGATCCGGTGGACATATGCATCCTGGATATACAAATGCCTAAAATCAGCGGATATCAGGTTGCTACTCAGATACGAAAGCATAAAAACCCGGTAATTTCAGGGATCCCCCTGCTGGCTTTTTCTTCATCAACATCAAAGAGAACCAAAGTCTTTCGAGAGACCGGATTCGATGGATTTTTACCAAAACCCATCCAGCGGCAGAAACTCCTGACTATGATCAAGAGGCTTTTGGGTGAAGAATCCAAAGAGGGCTACGATAGAGAAAAAGCAACGGTTATCACTCAGCACACTTTAACCGAGGAGGCAAAACATTCTGTAACCATTCTTCTGGCCGAAGATAATCTCATCAATCAAAAACTGGCGCTTTCCATGCTGACCAAAGCTGGCTATCAGGTTGAGGTGGCGACCAATGGAGTAGAGGTTATAAAGAAATTCACCGAAGATCCCGATTCCATCAATCTTATATTTATGGATGTGAACATGCCGGAAATGGATGGATTAGAAGCCACCCAACAGCTAAGAAAAATGGGATTTAAAGATGTTCCCATCATTGCAATGACCGCAGCAGCTTTAAAGGAAGACAAAGAAATGTGTTTTGAGGCAGGAATGGACGATTATATCGCCAAACCCATTAAAAGGGAGCTGGTGTTCAGTTTAGTTGACAAATGGGTTCTTTCCAGAAAAGAATAAAACAATCCAGATCAGAGCAAAAGTTAACCTGACATCTTTCATCAATCAGAGTATTATTACATGAATATGGATGAGATCCTGGAAAAACTGAATATTAAGCTTGAGGATTATGATGATCTCCACATAACCAGGAATTTTTCTTCCTTTATTGCTGTTTCACAGGGAAAAATTGTGGCGATGACCGATCCGGTGATGACCCATTGTCCGCTGTTCTCCATGCTTTACCGCTCCCCGGGTGAGGGAGAAGAAGAAATAAAAATCTCTATTCGAACGGCGGTGGAAAGCAAGATCAGACAATTCGGGTCCTTCACCCATATGCGCAGCTTTCATTACCATAATATAGCAGTTCCCTATGGTGCTTCCGAGATGATGATGTATGCGCTGCGACAAGGATTCATCGATGCGACTATCACTGTTTGTGACGGTGCCGGAAGTGTGATCACCTCCTCTCCTTCCCTAGTTCAAGGTATCGGTGCCCGCATGAATGGACTCTTTTACACCACCCCGATAAGAGAAGTCCTTGACAGCATAAAAAAATTCGGGGGCATTGCAGCTTTTCCAAAATCAGCAAAGATCGATCAGGTAGGGGCTGTGGAAACTGCTGTCCAAAAAGGCTACAAAAAAATCGCTGTGACTATAAACGGTTTCACCAATGAGGATGCTTCCAGGATCATCGACATAGAAAAGAATTACGGTGTGCAAACAGTGAAAATTTTCGTCTGCACCACCGGGATCAGTCAGGAAAGAATCGAACATATCCTCAAATACGGCGACATCATCTGGTCATGTGCATCCGGTTCAGTCAGAGAAAAAATTGGCTCCCGCTCACTCCTTCAGATCACAACCGGAATACCTGTCTTTGTACTAACTCAACCGGGGCTCAGATTTGCTTCTGCTTACTGCGGAGATCCAAATACACTTCAGGAACTGGATACGGATAAACAATATTTGATTGCTGGATATATCAAAGGTAAGCGAATTCAAATGGGAACGATGACCACCTTTCTTTCACAAGCAAAGCTTCCCGTCCGCAGTTCTAAAGAACCCCATTAGGCTTCCCTCTCAAATATCCATTTTCTTACCATATTATAGACATGCTCGCGCCTGATAGGTTTAGCCAAATAGTCGTTCATTCCTGCTTCTATACATTTATCCCTGTCTTCTTTCATGGCATCGGCTGTCAGTGCTATAATGGGGATATCTTTATAACCCCTATTTCGCAGGATCCGAGTGGCTTCCCGGCCATCCATCTCAGGCATATTGACATCCATGAAGATCAGAGAGAACCTCTCGGGTTCTTTGGTAAATTTTTCAACTGTTTCCTGCCCGTTGTTAGCCACCTCTACCTGATAGCCGGCTTTTGTCAGCATGTACCGTGCTAACTTTTGATTTACCAGATTGTCTTCAGCCAGGAGGATATTGATGGAATGCTTGGCTTCTTCGGTCAAAGAATGTTGGGTAATAACCGTTCTCTTTTCCCTTTCATCTTCTGAGCCGATCTTTTCTCCCAGCAGCCTTCTTATCATGGTCAACAATTTATAGCGCTGGACCGGCTTGGGAAGAAACCCGTCAAACCCTGCTTCCCGGTACATTTTTGTCCTCTTGGAAATAGACGATGAAAAAGCCAGAACAGGGATGCCGGCGACTCTCGGGTCCTGGTGTTTTCTGATCTCTTTAGCGACTTGATAACCACTTACCTTAGGCATCTGAATATCGAGCACACATATATCAAATGGATCTCCATCTGCAATCCCTGCTTCAAGCGAGGGAATAACTTCAATCCCCTTGCGTATCCCCACAGATCTCATCTGAACCCGGTCAAAAATATGCTTAAGAATATCCAAATTGTTTTGGTTGTCATCCACTATCAGCACTTTTTTATCGGTCAATATCTCCACTTTAGGTTGTTTTTCAAATTTTTTACTCGATCGATCCAGCCAGAAAGAAAAGTTAAAAGTGCTGCCTTTCTCCATCTCGCTCTCAACCCAAATGTCTCCACCCAAATGCCGGACGATCTGCCGGCTGATAGCAAGACCTAATCCGGTGCCTCCGTACCGTCTGGTCGTCGACCCATCGGCCTGCTGGAAAAGCTCAAAGATCATTTCAAGCTTATCCGGAGGGATCCCGATACCCGTATCCTTTACCCAGCCCCGAAGTTTCAGTTTATCTTCAGTTTCTTCTACAATGTCTAAAAACAGTTCTATTTCACCTCGGTTGGTAAATTTGGCCGCGTTGCCCAGCAGATTTACAAACACCTGTCGGATCCGGCCCGGATCGCTGCGAACATATCCGGGGATTTTATCACTTATCCGGCAGAGCACTTCGACCGGCCTGTTCTCAAGGCGCGGCTGGATCAAATGGCAGACATCAAAGGCGGTCACTTCTAAGTCAAAATCAATGCTCTGGAAGGTCAGCTGGCCGGCCTCGATCTTGGAAAAGTCAAGGATCTCATTTATCAATGCCAGTAAAGCTTCTCCGCTTTTGGTAATATTCCTGGCATACTCTATCTGTTCTTCATTCATGGTTGTGTCTAACAGCATATCGGAAAAACCAATAACAGAATTCATAGGCGTCCGGATCTCATGGCTCATCCTGGCCAAGAACATGCTTTTAGCCTCATTGGCCGCTTCAGCAGCTTCCCTGGCTTTCTCCGCTGCTTGAGTAGCTTCCTGAAGGGCCCTTTCAACCTGCTTTAACCTGGTAATATCCTGAGCAACACAGACGATCCCTTCGATGACACCCTTGGCATTATGCATAACTGACGCAGAAAAAATGACATCCTTTCTTTCACCTTCCTTGGTACGGTAAATTCTTTCCTCATCGCTGATGCTGCCCTTCTTGATAAGGCTGGGAAGATCAAATTCAGTAAGAGATCCATTGGTGAATAGAGTTTCTATTTTAAGGCCAATAAGCTCTTCTTTTTTATAACCCAGCATTCTTTCGGTAGCCTTATTAACCGTCTGGATGACTCCATTAGGATCGAGAACGACCAGAGAATTGATCATACTCTGCAAAATATTATCCATATAATCCCTGGATACCATTGAGCTGCCCAGGTTTTCCGCCATTTTATTAAAAGATGCAGCCAGGTCTCCGATCTCGTCTTTGGAGTCGATCTCGATCTTTTGATCAAGGTCGCCGGCTGCAATTTTTTGGGTCGATTGAGTAAGTTTTATAATCGGATTGGAAATAGACCTAGAAAAAACCAATCCCAGAATAATGCTTAATCCAAATATTCCGATAGAGAACATCAAAAGGGTAAAAAGAGCCGAATCATGCGTTTTTTGGATGTCATCACCGGCTAATTCAAGATAACTGTAGACATCTCTGACTACTTGATCTAAGGTGGCATTGGTTAGATTGATATAGCGGTTCGCTTTTTGGATATGATTCTGCAATTCATCGCGGGTATTACTGATCCGCCCATTGATCTCGCCCATAAGTCTTAATCTGAGGATCCTTTTTTGGGCTTTGAACACTTCTTTGACGTATTTGATGAATCCGCTGTAATAAATATCTGCCATCCCCGCTAACTGCCTTATTTCCGCAGGGGCCTGTTCTACTTCAAGAATTTCTTCTCTTCCTTTTCTCTTCCATTCGGAATAAGTCAATCCTCCGGAGGAGTTTTTAAAGGCTTCGCTCTCGCTTCCCCAGATCATAGCATGAACATACATGTCAAAATTGATCTGGTCTTCCCGGATTTTTCCTTCCAACTGAAAAACCTTATCCAGCTCTTCGGGGTCCTGCACTGCCAGGGCTGCATTCATTATGTTTACACCTGAGAGCCCGGCTATTTGCGCCTGTTCTGCACAACGGGCCAAAGGGATCCTTTCCTCAATGACTAAATTAGATGTCCGGGAAACTCGATTGATATTGTAAATTCCAAAAAACGCGAGAATAAAAGTTAATAACGAAAGGCTTATCAATACAGCCAATAATTTCGTTTTTACACTTTTGAACATATCTCACAGCTCCAGTTTAATGGCAGTAATATCACATACGGCTTTTATAACTCCTATGACCTCCTTGGAATCAGGATCAAGAATCGGCACATGTATGGGTATGGCTTCTGAACGGGAACTCTCATCGTACTCGATCTCACCAAAAAAATCCTTCCCTTTTCCCTCATTATAGGTCTGCGTCCACCAATCCTCATCTGCCTGATAATAATCTGAGGTTTTATTGGTTTCACCAATGATCACTCCTTTTTTGTCCGTTACGAAGATCTCTGAAAAAACATCATTTTCATCCTGAAAGGCAACCAGAAAAAGGGCGGTATCATTGGTTATAAATGGTTTTATGAAATCATCGATCCCTTCAGTCTGCTGCCACTTTTTATCTAAACGGCTTATATCTGAATTGGATAAAGCCTGGTTTTTCTGGTTCGCTTCCCGGACAAACCGGATGATCAAAGGATCTTGAGCCATGTTTTTCACCAGATCTTTTTTCTTCTCAAGAATCTGATTTACTTCCTCACTAAATGCAACCGCCTCATTCTGATCGGCCGTCTGAAGAGCTTCTTCCTGTTTATCTTCACGACTGCAGCTTATATAGATTAAATTAAAGATCAGAATAAAAACAATAAAAAATAAAATTTTGGTTTTATTAAATAACCTTTTCATGCCATTTTTCTCCTCTATGGATGATTTTATTAAATTAACTGGGAACATATCAATCTATATTTATATAAATATAGATTTACTTCCTTATCCAAAAAATTTAGTCGTGCCTAACATAAAATATATTGAATATTCTATAGAATTCATTCGAACCAGATGGAAGAAGATAGAAAACAACAGTTACTTCCAGTTATGATTGCTTCACGCTTTCATATCTGAAATATTAGTTTCTTTTTGTTTATATGGATTTTTTATTGATCCAATTATAAAAAAAGGGGTCCGCTTTACTGTGTCCCTATTTTTTGCACCATGCTGGTGACACTATGCCGATAATACCATGCTTATTACATCAACCTTAATTTTTCCATCAATATTCTTTGAAAGGTCACGATAAAAAACTAAGGTTGATGTCACCAGAAAAGGGGACACAGTAAGGCGGACCCTTTTTACTATTTATAACGTATCCACTTAAGCGCTTCTTTGAGCGAAGGCTTCTTACCGTACATCAAGATCCCCACCCGGTATATCTTGGAAACAACCCAGATCAAGAGGATGGTAGCTAGAATCATAACAAATATGGACAGGAAGGTACCGGAAGGCAAGATGGGGTCGCTGACGGCTATCCGGGCGAACATCACCAGGGGAGTAAAGAAGGGAACCAGGGATATCCAGAATGCCCTGACTGTGTCGGGATTTCTGGCAACCGTGAACATTATAAAATACCCCAGGATAAAAAGCACGATAAGCGGGGTTTGAAACTGCTGTCCCTCATCCTCAGAATTGACCATGGCACCCAGAGCCGCATAGAGTCCTGAGTAAAAAACAAAACCCAAAAGAAAAAATACGATCATAAACACAAATACTGGTGCGGTAAAATGGATCTGATTTAAAATCGCGGACAACTCGATGGATTGAATACCGAATTGTCTAAGCAGCGGTTCGGCAAAAGAAACAGCCACCAATAAAAATCCCCCAAAGACCGCCAGCTGAGTCAGCCCTAAGGCACAAGAACCCAGCATTTTCCCGAACATCAATTCTAGGGGCCGCACTGAAGATACGATGCTCTCTGTGATCCTCTGGGTTTTTTCTTCGATCACGCTGCGCATGAGGATCTGGCCATAGATCATGATCATGAGGAACATCACATAGGTCAATATATAGGTCAGAATAAAACTGGAGATCCCGCTTTTTTCTATTTCTCCTTTTTCTGTAACCTGGCGGCTGACAAGATTCACCCTGCCTTTATTCATCTCATCCCGGATCTCCTGGGCTGACCAGCCTTTGTCTTCCAGGAGTCTGTTGGTAACTATGTAAGAAAAACTCCGGGAAAATGATTCCTGCTCTTCGAAATCGCTGACACTGCGGGCAGAATAACTTACCTCTTTTTTTACCATTACATCTTCAGGAATGATCATATAGCCATCGATCTCTTTCTGGTTGACTGCAGCCTGAAATTTCTGGAGCGCTTCATCCATAGCATCAGGGGAAACGTCTTTCCGCACAAAACGGTATTTGGGTTCGCCGCTGGACAGTGTACCTGACTGAAGATTTACAAATTCTTCAAAAACCATACCCGACTGGTCGATAATATAATAAGTCCGGGTTGAAGGCTGGAAGAACTTTCCGAAAATAAAAATTCCGGATAAAGCCAATATCACGATCAGCGGGAAAATAAG
>CAZLBV010000363.1:0-5064 GCA_964557845.1 uncultured Eubacteriales bacterium
CTTTTTGGCAGTCGTGATCACCAGTGTTTTTTTCCGCGCCAAGATGGCGGCGAAGACATGGTTCGGGATCCACGTTATGAGCTATCTTGCTGTCAGCCTGGTGTTTGTCCACAGCCTTCCGATCGGGATGACAGTGGGAGAGACAAGCCTGCGTCCGATCTGGTGGGCGCTGGGGGGAGTGGTTGCTGTGATTCTCGTTTTTCGACTTTCCTTCCGTCTTGGTGCTTTCACCTCCAAACATAAAGTAAGTGAAGTTAAAATAGTCGGCCCGGAGGTCACTAAGATTTCCATGGAGCCGATCCGCAGACACATGGATCCTAAGCTGGGCCAATTTGTGTACATTAGACGGGGGCTTCTGGGGCCTTCCCGGCCCTTCACCGTTTCCCACTATGACGAATCCTCTGGTGAGCTGTCAGTGACCATTAAAGCGCTCGGCCCCACCACAAAGTGGTTTCAGACTATGAAACCGGGTGAACCTGTATATATAGACGGACCTTATGGAGTCTTCGGACAAGAAGCACTCCAATCAGCAAAACCTGTTGTTTTGATCGCCGGCGGGATCGGGATCACTCCTTTTATGAGACTGATCCATGCATTCAACAAATCCTCCCGGGATGAAATCATTTTGTTTTACGGGAACAAGACGACCGAGGAGATTGTCTATAAAAAGGAACTGGAACAGATCCAGGGTTTACGCATTGTCCATGTCATCAGTAATGAGCCGGGTTATCCAGGAGAAACCGGTTTTATCACGACTGATCTCATGAAGCATCATCTGGATAAACCCCTGACCGCCTATGATTTTCTGATCTGCGGTCCTCCTGCCATGACGCAGAAACTGGAAGGCGGGCTTCGAGACAACGGCGTTCCTAACGCCCAAATCCACCATGAGATGTTCAGTTATTGAAGTTTCGGTTAAAAATTAGAGGGACATTTTAGGACTAGCATCCTGCCCATTTTTTATTCAATATTCAAATAGACCTCATCCCTGCTTACTTCGATGGTGGGTCTTGTGGGGATACCTAAAAAATCGGCATAGGAGTCGGGCATTCTCCGGTAATTTAGTATGGCCCGCAGTATGACTTGTTCTCCTGAAAATTTTTCAGGAACGGTCCAGCGATAGTGCTCCACTCGTTCTTCCAGGGGGCTAAGCCGGTTCTCGATCTCCTTGGTGGCATACCACTGGGCATAGGTGAAGTTTCCATCTGAGTCAATAAAAGCGCTGTGGTAGATCCTATTACCTTCCGGGAGACAGTCTCGCTTGATGGGGTTGCCGTACCGGCTGTGAGTAGGGTAGGCGACTTTTTCATTGGTTGTGATAAAATATTTGTCATTGGGATCATCGGGATTGGCCGGGATTTTTATGTGCTCCAGCTCATTTCCTTCCCGGTCAAAAATGCTCACATGCAGCCAGACATCCCGTTCTTCTGAGGCTCCGGATGGGAATTTGTGTCCAGGAGCCAGATGATGCACTTTGATGCTGAAATCTACTTTATCTCCTGATTTAGGCTGGGTATTTTCCAGCTCTATTGAGATTTTGGCTGCGCCTTCGACAAATCCCGTAAATCCTCCACCGAACCAGTGGTCATGATGCTCATCCCGTGCCGGGCCCATTTTTGCTGGTTTTCCCTCGATCGGAGGCATATGACAGTCCTGACAGGCGATCTCTTCTCCCGGATAAGGCCCTTCCTGATATTCGATCTCTGTGGCTTTAACCCAAATGCCGAAATCATTCAATTCGTTATGGCAGATTCCGCAAAATGCAGCATCTTCATGCAGCTCAGACCTGGCGGTATCATGATAAGGAGACCAGGGAAATTCCAGATCGCCTCTTTTAGGATCGACATCCGGGGTCGCATTGGAAACATAATTATGATTGAATGGCATGGTGCCTTCAAGATCCTCAATAGTGTGACAGAAATCGCAGAAAACACCCCTGTCTGCATAGAGTTTTATGCCTCCCTTCTGATCCCAAAAGCTGTCGATCTTATCAGGGTGTGTAGGATCGGGAGGAATATCACCCGCCTTATATGCGGAAGGGGAATGGCAGCCGATACATTGAGCTTTCATATCTTTGACTTCTTCGTCCCTTTCCGCATCCACTACTGCCAATTTATTATATTGAGCCTGGAAAAAATCTCCGGTTAAGGCGCGTGACATCTGTGAGGTTTTCCAGGTTGTGAATTTTTCCACATGACAGCCCAAACAAACCTGAGGATTCTCATAGAGATTGTACTTATCCTGGATCTCTTTATTAGTGATTTTTTGAGGGTTTTCTGTCCTTATAAAGGCAGCGGAAACGCTTAAAACTAAGATGGAGGAGATTATAAGAGGAATATAGGTTGATTTTTTCATTTTAACTTCCTTTTTTAGGTTAAAATTTTATTATATAGGAAAGGATGCTTTTAAAGGTTATGTTATCCGTGGCATCGGTAATTCCAAACCCGATGCCTGTATGCCACTGCAGCCTTTTTCCGATAAGTATATCCACTACCGGGAAGATGTAGTGCTGCTGGTCATCCCAGGGTTTCAGATCAGCAGCTTCTCCCATTTTGCCATAGAATTCAATCCCGGGGAGGATTGTGAGGTTTTTACTGAAATAAATACCTTCTTCGTTATTCAGGTAATAAATACCCAGGGCATAATTAAGTTCCAATCCTTCATCAACTTCAGATCCGCTAGTTTTCTTCTCAAAGATCGGATTAAGATCGATACGGACAGGACCGATATCTTTTTCAAGGATCAATTTTATCTCAAATTCTTCATAATCTTTGTAATCTTTATTATGAAAGATATACTCTAAATAGATAGCGATATCTACCGGCCGGCTTCCTTTATCAAAAAAAGCATAATGGGCCATGAGAGCCTTGTTTCTGACATGGCGAAACTCTCCTCCTTTAGGATCTTCATAATCGGAATATATGGCGATTCCCCACCGGTTGGAGAGTCCATATTCAAACTCAAAGGAATGGGCCAGCAAGCCGTCACGTGTCAGTGCTTCTCCGAAATAATTATAATTGATGTCGCTTGATGCTATATATGAGTTAAAGAGGGAAAATTCTATTTCACCAGCTTCAGCCGGCTGGTATCCATAGACTTTGTAAAACTGGGCTTGAAGTGATTGCAGGGAGAACAAAAAAGTTATTATTAATAAAGCTATTTTTTTTAGACGCATTGGTCTTTTCTCCTTTGGGTTTAAAAGTAGCGTAATATTAATATAATTTATTTTTTGCTCTAAAGTCAAAATTCAAAATATAGGCTATAAAGAAAAGTAAAAAAAGAATTAATATCCGACTAAGCTTATAATTGAGCCAAAATTTATTCGTCAATAAAACAGGTTAGATAATCAATAAACTTATTGCCATGATAAACATGCCGAGTACTAATCCCAGTATGACTGCGTGCGCGCGGCCGGCGCGATGAGCTGTGGGAATGATCTCATCTACGGATATATAGACCATGATGCCGGCAACGGATGCCAATAAGGAGGCGACAAAAACTTCGGATAGAAACGGCATTAGTATTAAAAATGCCAGGATAGCACCTATCGGTTCTGATAGGCCTGATAAGAATGAGTACAAAAAGGCTTTATTTCGATTGCCGGTAGCATAAAAAATGGGAACAGAGACCGCAATTCCCTCAGGAATATTATGTATGGCTACTGCAATGGCAATCATGACACCCAATTTTATGTCGCTTAGAGATGTAGCAAAAATACCTATTCCTTCTGGGAAATTATGAATTGCAATAGCCATGGCTGTAAACAGCCCGGTTCTCATAAGGTTCTCATCTCCTTGAACTTCACTGATATCTGAGGTTACGCTGATGTGATGGGGGTTTTCGGCTTCAGGAACTGATAAATCAATAATACCTATGAAAATGATCCCAACAAAAAATGCGATCAGGCTCCGGACTTCGCCAACCTTTTCCATAGCAGTAGGTAGAAGCTCCATGAAGGAAATGTAGATCATTACCCCGGCCGAAAATCCCAAGGAAAAGGAGAGATAAACCATTTTCGGTTTTCGAATAAAATAGGCGATCGTACTGCCAATTCCGGTAGAAAGACCCCCGAGTAAAGTAAGCAATAAGGGTAAGCCGATATTCCAGTGCATAAGTTTTATCCTATGCAATAATTTTCACTTAAAAAAGTTTTTTTTTAAAGCTATCTTTTTAAAAATTTTATTTTAATATGGTTTGTCTGTTATTTTGTCAGGTGCTTGACCAGCCACACTGCCAGAGACAGTTTAAGCTTATAAATCCTTTGTCCCCTAATCCCATCTTTATAAACTTGATTGCAAATTGTCGATAAAAATTTATTTTTCACTATTGATATTCAGGGACCAGGTTAATAAAATTAATTTATTAAAATTTATTTAAAGAGAGGTTAGTATGAAAAAAACAATAAAAAATCTAAGCTTAAGTTGTTTGATCCTTATGATATGTACCCTTTTTATAAATGCTGAAGAAATATCCAAGGATAAAAATGTAACCATTGATCCTGATCTCTATCAGGGGCTTAAATATCGTCTGGTAGGACCAACACGCGGCGGCCGCGTGACGGCTGTTACTGGAATTCCAGATCAGCCTTTGACATTTTATATGGGTTCAACCGGTGGAGGAGTTTGGAAAACCACAGATGGCGGGATCAACTGGCATAATGTTTCAGACGGATTTTTTAAAGTCGCCTCGATAGGATCCATTGAAGTGGCCTTGTCTGATCCGAACGTAGTCTATGTGGGGACCGGTTCTGCCAGCCCCAGGGGAAATATATCCACAGGAAGAGGAATATACCGCTCGGATGATGCTGGAAAAACCTGGAGGTTTTTAGGCCTTGAAAAAGCAGGTCAGATCGGAAAACTCCAGATCCATCCCCAAAATCCGGAGCTGGTTTATGCTGCTGCTTTAGGGAACATCTTTGGTTCAAGTTCCGAACGAGGGGTGTTTCGCACTCAAGACGGCGGCAAAACCTGGAAAAAAGTATTGTATGTTGATGATAAAACTGGATGTATCGATATGGTGATGGATCCCAACAATCCCAGGATTTTGTATGCAGGATTCTGGCAG
>CAZLBV010000364.1:0-4744 GCA_964557845.1 uncultured Eubacteriales bacterium
TTGACGCCGGCCTTCCCGACAACGACCACCTGATCGGATCCCATCCGGGATTGTGGGAGATCCCGGTCTATGATTTCCTCGTGCCTCCCGATGACGAATGCGCAAGCTACGGTCTTGTGCCCGGCATGCGTGATCGCCTTAAGAAGGTCAAGGATTACTTCCTTCCTGAATATGGCGGTATAACCGGCATGGATTGGAATCTTTGGAACGAATTCTATCTGACACCGGATGAATTCCTGGCCGTTCTTAAATACACCTTTGACCGCCATTATGAGACCGATCGCTGTCCCATGACAGTCGGACTCCACAGCGCGCTCTACACGGTTACGCCCGACATGGAGACTGAATTGGCCGCTCTGATTCGTGAGCGGCGTGCGGCTGTCGAGGCCTTCATCGACTATGTGCTTTTGAAGTCTGATGTCCGCATCCTAAGCCATCGTGAGCTTCTGGATTGGATACTCGGCCGGAATGATTCAAAGAAGCCCTAGAAGCCAGCGAAGCTGAGTTGGTTAGCTTTACATAGGGTAGGGGGGTATGCTATAATAAAAACGGAGGTCAAGATGGTTGAACAATTGACAACGCATGAAGAAGAGATTACACGTCTTCGCAGGATCGAAGGTCAGATAAGAGGTGTCCAAAAGATGATCGAAGAAAAACGATACTGTGTGGATATATTGACGCAGCTTTCCTCCATCGTTGGAGCCATAAAAGGTGTCGAGGAAAATATTTTGGAAAAGCATCTGAAAGGTTGTGTCCAACATTCCTTCATCAAAGGAAAGGCCGAAGACAAAACTAAAAAGATCGATGAAGTCATTAAAGTCCTAAAGAAATTCAGGAAATACTAAAAGGTGAAAAAAGTCATGGAAATTGAAGATAAACAAGTAAGATCGGCCAGGATCGATATTCCGGTTCTGGGCATGAGCTGCGCCAGCTGTGCCGCAAAAGTACAAAAAGCTTTGTCTGAGCTTGAAGGGGTTGTTAAAGTCAATGTGAATCTTGCCACGTCCAAAGCAACCCTGTATTTTAATCCCGCTCAGGCCAAAACTGAAGATTTTATTTCTGCTATCCAAAAAAGCGGCTATAGAGTAGAGGCATCTGAAATAGATCTCCCAGTACAGGGAATGAAGTGCGCTTCCTGTGTGAATAATATAGAGAAAAATTTAAAACAAAACAAAGGTGTTCTCAAAGCCTCAGCTAATTTGGCAACCGAAAGGGTTAAGGTTCAATATTTTCCCACTGAGATCAATCCGGCTGAGATAAAAAAAGTGATAGAGGCTTCCGGCTATAAAGTCCTGGAAATAAGCCCTGATAAACAGGGTACTGAACCGGAGAAGGATGTCAGAGCAAAGGAATATGAAAAGCTTAGAACAAAATTTATAGCAGGTTTGGTTTTAGGAGGCCTGGTCTTTTTAGGCAGTTCCAGACATTTTTTTCCCTGGATCCCAGAGTTTTTGGGTAATTTTTTCGTGCTTTGGTTTCTGGCCACTCCTGTACAATTTATCATCGGATGGCAGTTTTATAGGGGGGCTTGGGGAGCCTTCAAACATAGAGTGGCTGATATGAATACGTTGATCGCTGTAGGAACTTCGGCCGCATACCTCTACAGTGTTGCAGCTACAGTAACTCCTTCGTTTTTTATGAAAGGAGGAATTGAACCTCACGTTTATTTTGACACCTCCACTTTGATTATTGTGCTTATTATTTTCGGTAGGATGCTTGAAGCCCGCGCCAAAGGTAAGGCCTCTGATGCCATAAAAAAGCTTATGGGTCTCCAGCCTAAAACAGCCCGGATTAAACGCGATGGAAAGGAAATGGAAATTCCTGTAGATGAAGTTTTAGCTGGGGATATAGTCACAGTCCGGCCCGGAGAAAGGATTCCCGTGGATGGAGTGGTGCAAACGGGATCATCTGCTGTAGATGAATCCATGATCACAGGAGAAAGCCTTCCGGTTAAAAAGACTTTTGGTGATGAGGTTATCGGAGCGACTATCAATAAAACCGGCAGTTTTGAATTCAAGGCCACCAAGGTAGGTAAAGAGATGGTGCTAGCCCAGATCATAAAGCTGGTTGAAGATGCTCAGGGTTCTAAAGCACCTATCCAAAGATTAGCGGATGTTATCTCGGGCTATTTTGTTCCCATTGTAATTTCAATTGCGATCGCCACTTTTGTGATCTGGTTTAATTTTGGTCCTGATCCGGCACTGACCTTTGCTCTCTTGAATTTTGTTTCTGTAATGATCATTGCCTGCCCCTGCGCTCTGGGATTGGCCACACCCACAGCGGTTTTGGTCGGCACCGGAAAAGGAGCTGAAAATGGGATCTTGATCAAAGGGGGAGAGAGTCTGGAAACAGCGCATAAACTGGATACCATAGTATTTGATAAAACCGGTACCCTGACTAAAGGTGAACCTGAGGTCACAGATATTATCTCTTCCAATGGATTATCCGAGGAGGAAATATTAAAATATGCAGCCAGTGCCGAAAAATCCTCGGAGCACCCTTTGGCGGAAGCTGTCATTAAAGCAGCACAAGAGAGAGGGGTCAGCCTGATCGATGTGAGTCATTTTAATGCCATAGAAGGTCAAGGGATCGAGGCTGAGATCGATGGCGCCAGGGTGATTCTCGGCAATGCCAAGCTCATGCAGGAGAGGAAGATCGAGATTAAAGATTTAAAATATAAAGCAGAAAATCTGTCCGCCGAAGGAAAAACTCCTGTGTATATTTCCATCGATGGCAGTCCTGCCGGATTGATCGGTATTGCAGATACTTTGAAAGAAAACTCGGTTCAGGCCGTCCGAAGACTGCAAGATATGGGTCTGAACGTTGTAATGCTCACCGGAGATAACCAAAAAACTGCTGAGTCGATCGCTTATAAAGCTGGAATTGATGAAGTTGTTTCTGAGGTCCTTCCTCAGGATAAAGTGAAAGAGATAAAAAAACTACAGTCTGGCGGAAGAAAGATAGCTATGGTCGGAGATGGAATAAACGATGCTCCAGCTCTCGCCCAGGCTGATATCGGAATCGCAATTGGATCAGGCACCGACGTTGCCATGGAGGCTTCGGATATCACATTGATCAAAGAAGACTTGAATGGGGTCTCTGATGCGATTGAACTGAGCCATAAAACCATACGAGTAATAAAGCAAAATTTGTTTTGGGCATTTGTTTATAATACAGCAGGAATTCCCATTGCCGCCGGCGTTTTGTATCCCTTTTTTGGAATTTTGCTCAACCCCATATTTGCATCTGTGGCCATGGCATTTAGTTCAGTATCGGTAGTCTCCAATTCACTCCGGTTGAAGCGGGTAGAACTGGGCTCACATAAAGGAGATAAATCATGACAGCCAAACTTATAGTAACTGTCCTGGGAGTGGGGCTCATAGTTTTCGTTAACTGGTATTTTCTGTTTTCAAAGAAAAGAGATTTTGGTAAAAAAAAGCAGAAGTGATGTAATAATGATCATGGAAAAGTAAGAAAAATGAAGCAACTGGTCATAGGTGATGTTCACGGCTGCTACGGCGAATTTTTAGAACTTCTGGACAAATGCGCACTATCTGAAGATGATGAGATCATTGCTCTGGGGGATATAATTGACCGGGGACCGGATACCCCCCGGCTTCTCAAATTTTTTACTGATCATCAAAATGTCCGGTCCATCATGGGCAACCATGAAAGAAAACATATCCGCTCCTATCAGGGGAAAGTCCGCCCTGCCCTTTCCCAATTGATCACCAGGCGGGAGCTCTCTGAGAGAGGATACCGGAAGATGATCGATCTAATCATTGATTTTCCGGTCTATATCGAATTAGACAACGCCGTCCTGATCCACGGATTCTATGAGCCCGGAATTGTCTTAAATAGACAGAAAGAAAATGTACTGATAGGAACCATGTCCGGTGAGACCTATTTTCTCGAGAAATTCCAAGAGCCCTGGTACCGGCTTTATGATGGAGATAAACCGGTTATAGCAGGCCATCATGATTATTCCCGGGCACATAAACCTATGGTGATAGATGATAAAGTTTTCCTGATAGATACCGGCTGCTGTTACGGAGGGTTCTTAACTGGTTTGATCCTGCCTGATTTCCGTCTCATTTCTGTTGATTGTAAGCATGACTACTGGAGCCGTATAAAAAAACAGTATGCCGATATCCGGCTAACAGCTAAATCCGATGAAAAACTCACCTGGGAGCAGGCTGAAGATCTGATCGAGGGTTCAGTGAAGCAGAATAATGTACCCATAGAGACGGTGCGACGTACCGAGGATCTGAAAAGACGTTTATATGAAGGGGAAGAGTGCCTGTATAAGCTCTACAGCAAGATCTTGGAGGCAAACAATCAGATAATATCCAGTTTAAATAAGGACTCTGAATATGATCGATCGACTCCAATTCTCCAGGGAAGGATGTATTCGAAAAAAATAAAAGACAAAACTCTCGGGCCCTTACTTCATCTGGCTCGAAAGGGTGAATTGACACGGGAAAAACTAAAAAAACGTTTTAATACACCCGGTAAACTCATGGAATTTTATGATAAGGTTTTCAAATAAGATCCATGCTCGTTTATTTTTTTGACCTAATTTCAGAAGTTAAAAAAATATGGGATCTATCGCTATCACTGCTGTAGAACTAATGTATTATCGAGGACGTCCATGATTTCAGAAAAAGCCAAGGAAAAAGGTTTCTGGAAAGACAACATTTTTTATGTCCTCTTAGAGCCTCAGGAACCCGGGAATATCGGAGCT
>CAZLBV010000365.1:0-17536 GCA_964557845.1 uncultured Eubacteriales bacterium
AAGAAAAAAGGCTGCGCAAGAAGAATACAGCCGATCTTGAAATCTTCGCGGCTGTCGGTTCGGATGCCGCGGTAATTCATGATCTGACGCTTCATGACATCAAAGGAATCGGCGCCGTTTTTTTCTGCGAATGTATCCCAGGCAGAGCTTATGGGCAGTATGGTGGTGTAGGCCAGAACACCTCCGCCTGCGATATAATTTCGCGGGCTGTGGAGTTTGAATAAAAAGAGATCACCGGGATTTATGGGAACTGAGGGATCGGGTGAGGGGCGCCAGAAATTAACTTCATCGATGTCTTTTTGCCGGGAGAGAAAATCAAACCATTGGTTGTCTGTGATTCCGACAAAGAGCTTCATTTTGTTGATTGTGGGGGGCGGCGATATTTTATTCCGGCCCCAACGCAATGCTATTTTTAAGCTATATTTATATATGGGCTAATATTTTTTGCTCGCCTATTTCAGATAAATAATACATCTGGAATATGATTTGGTCAATTATTCCGATTAATATTTTTATAGATAAAGAAAATGAGAGCTTGCTTACCAATAATAGACTTCTAAGATATCCAACCTATAGTCATATTATGGATTAATAAATTCCTTCATAAACGCGAGATACCCATCCATTTGCTGGCGGTAGAATTTGTGGGCTAAGCCTGGGATATGGGGGAAGGGGAAAATGATTCGTGACAGGATGTTTTCTGATGGGGGAATGAAGGCAAAATTCTGTCCGTATCGGGCAGGGCCTTCATATCCCCAGTAATGTCTGATCAGTGTTCGGGCTGGACTTTTTGTTAGGCAGTTCAAGACAGGCTCGCCTAGTGGCAGGATGGGAACATTTTTAAATTCAGCAATTTCTTTCTTGAGCAGTGGGATCCAATGCTCTGCTGCTTTTTGGAAGAAAGATGGATCTTTTTTACGCATTTTGTCCGGGGGTATGGAAAAGAAGTTCTTTAGGAGATTGGTGGCGTAGATGTTTTCGTCCAGATCGATCCCTAATCTCTGGCAGACTTTATTAAGGTAAGTTCTTAACCAACCCGGCTGATTAAGTAAGAGGGTGACTTTGATTTTTTTTCTGTAATCAGGTTTCTGTACGGTTGGATCCTGCCCTAGCACAATCAGTCTGATTGGTCCTTGACCGCGAAAAGGAGAGGGAGGGGTGAGGGAAAAATCAATGTATTGATTTAGCTCAGATGCTTTGAGCTTAGCCATGACCTTGCTTGTTTCAATGGCGAGTTGATTGCTGTCCATGATGTGTTTACTATTTTACTTGGATTCCGCCTGGGATAAAAGAGCTAAGCAAAACTTAACGGACTTTTGACAAATTCTTAACAACTCTCTGACAACTTTGCTCCTGGTTTGGCTTATCTTATTCATTGATAAATGAATAAGGAGGATTGAGATGAAAAAACTCATATTTTTGTTTCTGGTTTTATCTATCTTGATACTTTCAGGAAATTTAATAGCCAAAGTGAGACGTGGTGCAGATGTTAAAATTTACAAGACAACGCCACAGATGGAGGGGACACCGCGGGAAACGCCCCATATAAGAGGAGAGCTCATTGCAGTTAAAAAGAGCTCATTGCTATTATTAGGCTCTGAAGGGGCTGATGTGACTGTTGACCTTAATGATATACAATCAATCAAGATTATGCCGAAATTAAAGGCATCAACTGGTGGCCTTTATGGTTTATTGGTAGGTGGTTTGTTTGGATATGCAATAGGTTACATTAGCAATCAAGGAGGAGAATTTTTCCCCCCAAGCTTCTCCGGACTAGCGTGTGCAGTCCCAGGGAGCGTCTTTGGTTTATTAGGTGGGGCGTGTATAGGAGCTGAGGTTTCGCGTTCCTCTAAAGCAATTCAATTTGAGGGAAAGTCCGACTCAGAAATCCAGGAGATTTTGGAAGAACTTCGTAAAAAAGCCAGGATTCAGAATATCCAGTGAATGGGAAATGGGAACTAAAATGCACACTCAAGAAGCTCTGCAGATAATGAATTTCTTATCTTTTACTTGAGATTGACAGGAGGAGGGAAGTATCATGAAAATCATTGCTTTTGTGCTTTCGGTGTTTTTGGTTTTCCAGGCTCTGCCGGCCGTTGATGGAGTGGAGAAGCTGGAAACAACTTCAGGCAGGGAAGATCTATCCTCAGAAGATGTACCGTTTTCTTTGGCTGAGAAATATTTACAGGAATTGGCGCAGGAGGGATATCGAGGACGCAGGTGGCGGGGTCCCGTTTATTTGGCATTGGGAGCAGTTACGTTTCTCGGTCTGGCCATAACCTCATCAGCAAAGGAATCATCTAATCCCTTTGCTGATGCAATGTTGGAACAGGGGATATTGGCTGGAGCGGGTTTTGGCATTGCGGGAATTGTGACCATGACCACCCCCAGCGGTGCAGAGCGCAAATATGAGTTCGTGAAGTCCTTGCCCGAGCCTGAAGAAAGAGAACGAGCCAGCCGGGAAGCTCTTGCCGGCCTGGCGAAGTCCAAACGGACGAAACGGCTGATCTGGGGCAGCGTATGTTCTGCGTTGGCGATTGTGAGCGTTGTCGACAATGGAGACTATACTGGAACGGTCATTTTCGGCGGCTTCGCCTTGTCTCAATTCCTCAGAAGGAGCAAGGAAGAAAAGGTTTACCAGGAGTTTCTGGGAGCCTCAGTCAAAGAAAAAGAACTGAATTTCACGATCGGGCCCATTCCCCGGGGAGGATTCGCGGCAAGTCTTTCCATCTCGTTCTGAAACCGCATCAATGAACTGCCTATAAGAATTGCAAAACTCGAATCAATCATGTTAGGATTTTTCAAGACACTTATGCTTTTGAAGGACTACATTCCGGATATTGTGATTGCCGGTGGATGGGCTTTCCAATTGTCAAAAGTTAATGCCGGACATTTACAATGAGTTTAGAGGATTTTTTAAAAAATATTCTAAAAGCTGGTTCAGGAAATTTATAGACGATATTAAAACGAACTTTGATGATGAAGGATCTGTGGGAATCGATTTGATTGTTAGTCAGCAACCTGAGGTAGCTTTCACGGATATGAACGAAGGACAATTTAGACACTATGTGTGGGGGTTTTTCAGGAGTTTATAGATATTGTGGTTTCTGTTTGGGATTGAATTATCGCAAGGAATTTTATTTGGATTGACTCGACAAGTTGGAATCGCATGTCGAATATAGATTGCATAAACGACATGTTTTGGATTTTGGTTTGGGGCAACAAGCATATATATTAATTAATTATCCGTTACGAGCTTGCCAAACACAAACAATGAAAAAAATGGGTACACCTACTATTTTTTTGGTTGCTTATAAAGGCTCAATCCTGGGAGAAACAAAAAAAATGTAAGCGTACCCATTTTTTTTAGTGAACCAGCGGGGATAGGATGCTAGGAGGGGAAGGCAAAACAAAACATGGAAATCTCCGGGGGGCACGCTCTGATTTGTGTTGGTAAATAACCGGGGGACACGATCCTGATTTTTACAAAATCAGGTCATGTCCCCAATTTTGGGTCGTGTCATTATATTCAGTTCTGATTCCAAGGTCAGGTCATGTCCCCAATTTCAGTCTGTCTCAAAATTTATTGTAGTCAGCGGAGTTGGATTGAAAAGAGGATTATTTCTTTTGCAGCAGATCTATTAAATCATCTTTGGTAAGACCACATTGTTTCAAAATCCCCAGGAGGGTTCCCTTCGCCAGTTCATCATGAAGCGGGATAACGGTCTTGTGATTTGCTTTCCTCATGCTGACATGACTGCCTCTCTGTCTGACTACAAGAAAACCGCTTTTTTTGAAGGAGTTGGATTAGGTTATGCCCGGAGATGACAGGAAGCTTAACCACCGATTACGACCTCAAGTGGGTAGAAAACTACTTCTCCTTTACTTTCGGGAATATCTTCAGTTCCAAAACTCTCGATATACAGCTCTACTGCTTCTTTAAGGTTTAACTGCGCTTCCTCAATTGTTTTCCCCTGGCTTACTACTCCCAACTCAACACAATGAGAAACATACCAATTTTCCTCTTTAGTAATAACCGCGGTAAATTTCATTGACATGGTTTTTCTCCCTGCCAAATATATCTCAGATATACATTTGTAGTCAAATGGATTTGAAGGCATTGAAATACAGCCTGCGATCTTAAGTCCGTTGGAACTTCTCCAAAGTGAGAAAAAAGGGTGGGAATTCCTGTCTTTAGTAAATGAAGGTATTGTACTTTGGGAGACGCAGGCGGATGAATCGAGAGTTTAGAAGAAATCAGAATAACAACTTGACAATTTGTATACTTATCATATACAATCGTATACATATTGTATACAGAGCGATGTTAGAAAAATTATTCACATCCAAAACTAGAACAAAAATTCTAAGCAAATTATTATTTAATCCCGATAAAGAATTCCATCTGCGAGAGTTATCCAGAGAGATAAAAACAACTCCGATTTATGTAAAGAAAGAACTGGACAATCTAAAAGAACTAAACCTGGTTTCGACCTCAAAAAAAGGAAACCTGAGTCTATTCAAGATCAACCGAGATGCCAGTATATTTGCTGATCTTAAAAGCATTTTTATGAAGACTGAATTCCTGAGTGAGATAATCAAAAAATCAATCGCCAAATTAAAAATTGATTTCGCATTTATATACGGTTCATTTGCAAAAGGAATTGAACATGAAGAAAGCGATATTGATCTATTTGTAGTGGGCAGTATAAATGAGGATGAATTAATGACAATTGTCCAAAAGATCGAAAAAAAGATCAACAGAGAAGTAAATTATGTTCTTTGGAATAAAGATTTATTGGCTCTAAGGGCAAAAAAACATCATTTGCTCAATGAAATAGCGAAAAATCCTGTGATTATGCTGCTCGGCGATGAAAATGAGCTCAGAAAAATCATCTGATCGGTGGGAGCGAATCGAAGCAAATCAAGATTTAGTAAGGAATACTCTGTCGTTGGCTGAACGGGATATTAAAACCGCCTTAAATGTTTTTAATGATGAAGATTATGATTGGAGTTTAGCCATTGCTTATAATGCCATGCTGCAGGCCGGAAGAGCTTTAATGTTTTCTGAAGGTTTCCGACCAAAGGGACGTTATCAACATGTCGCTGTCATTGAGTTTGTCCGGCAGCGGTTTGAAGAATTCGCAGGACAGATGCTGTTTATTTTTAATAAAACAAGAAAGAAGAGGCACGTTGCTGTTTACGAACAAGTTAAGATTGTAAGTAGAGAAGAAGCTAAGCATGTGTTGAACTGGGCGGAAAAGTTTGTAAAAAAAGTCAGAGAAATTTTAGAGAATAAGTATCTTAATGATAACATATAGATAAAACGCATTAAAAACGAAAAATATGAGATTAATCCAGAGGGTCAACCGTCATTATAATTATGGAGATGGATGAGATGAATGGGTTGCCATACGTTCTCGATAGGCGTGGCATTCATTTCTACTTATGCTCCATTAGCCGGAATAACAAAGCTAATCATTACTTATGTGATAAAATTGACTATAAGATCAAATAAAGATGTTATAATAGGCGGAGAGAAAGAGAGGAGGTCTCTTATGATTTCCACATATACCGCCAAATACTCTAAAACAGAATCAGGCTATATGGGACAGCTGGTGGAGTGGCCTGAAGTTGTTACAGAAGGTAAAACGATTGAAGAATGCAGAACAATGCTTCAGGATGCACTCAAAGAGATGATCCTTGCCTATAAACAACAAAAAAAAGAAATCCCAAAAGGGGGCGCCCTCCTGGAACAAATTCCTGCCGAAATTTAGATATATGTCTGTAAAACGACGCAATTTGATTAAATATTTGGAAGAGAATGGATTTTATCCCATAAAACACCCTGTGTGAATCATCGCCGATATCAATTCTTAATCGGTAACAAGGGAATTTAACTCCCTGAATTCGCTCGACCTTCTTCTTGGAAGGAAAGGGATTGGACTCGAGCTTAATGGTCGCTTGAATATTTGCATATAGTGACACTATATGCAATTAGAGTGGCATTTAGTGCAGCTGAATAGGTTAGAGATAACATCTAGATTCAATTGGTGACATAAAGAGTTTTGATGCTCTTAATTTAGTGGAGGCTTCCTCAAAAAAGATAAAAAAAACCGCGGATTTCTCTCTTTAGTAAATGAATGTATTTTGCTTTGGGAAAAACCAACTTATAAATCGAGAAAATAAAAGTTTTATAACCTGTTTGGGGATCTCTATTCTAAATCAAGTGCTTTTATAAAGCGGTCTCTTGGATTGTCGAAGACGATCAATTCCGGATTAAACGTGATCGGATCCCAATCACCCAGCCATTCCAGGATATTCTCAATTTCTTCTTTTTCATATGGGTCAGTGATTAAATCCAGCTCATCCGCAGACACAAAAGCCTCAAAACATCGATCGTAACCTGGAATCCCTCCGCAGTCCTCAGGGGGTGCGGCTAGCTCTCCGTCCAGACAGATAGGGTATGTGGTATTCTTTATTTTTGGGCTGATCTTTTCAAGGTGCACACTCATCTCCCAACAATCACCGTAATCATAACGGTAGAGGGCTTCGATTGAAGGATGTGTGATAAAACTCTTAATTGGAACTTCGGTTGTTACCAGCCACTCGTCATCCATATCCCACGGCTCCCACCAGGGGCATTCGATATGGACCCTGGCCCCTTTTTGCTCTTGTTCAGAAACCTCAAAATGATGAAGGTGATAATCTTGCCAATCCATTGCGTCCTGTATGGCGACATGAAGGTCATAGAAAGTGTAGCTCTCAGGAACCTGGATTCTTCTCCAGACTAGAGGGTTTGTTTCCAGAAGGCTGCATTTGAACTGATAAATGTTTGTAAACGGCCGCTTCCGGGGTAATGTTAATTTCTGGATAAAGGGTTTATCTCCAATCCTGTGTTCGATTGTTATTTTGCGGCTGTTGGGAGTGATGGCTTCTTCTTGAGACGGATTCTCTTTCGATGATTTTTTACCCATGTTACATCACCTATTTTACCTGATCTGAACTGGAAATAGAAGGATGAAGCAGCCATTTCCATGCCGGCTTAACAACTATTTCGAAGCCATTATCCTGGATGAGTTCCTCGGAATCATTGGTCAGTATCAATCCATCTGTGATTCCAAAATGTTTCATCGCTTTAAGTAGGGCCCGGACTTCTCTTTCTCTTGTTTCGGGTTGAGATATATCTACACTCACCTGAATGAGCTGCTTTACCTGGTCTTTCTCCAGTATCACAAAATCTACTTCTTCACCTTTTAGATTCTTCCAATAATAAAATTCATGCCCCCTTCTTTTTAATTCCACTGCGGCCATATTTTCCAGAAAACGGCTTTCCCCGGGACGGAGAGATAGGTACTTTAAAAAACCATTATCAGTGAAATAGATTTTCCTGGGATACTGCATCTGGTCTTTTACATTCCGCGAATAATACATCACCTGGAAAAGAAAGAATGACTTCTCCAGATAAGAGATATAATTGGCAATAGTGTTTTTGCTGCATCTATATCCCATGCTTTGAAGAGTTTTTGTCACTTTAGATATAGAAACAGTAAGTGAATTCAACAGCAGTTTGACCGTATCGTTTAAAAGGGCATCTTCTTTTATACTAAATCTTTCGATCAAATCCCTCTGAACCAGGGTTCTGAAATATTCCTGAATAACTTCTTTTCTTTCGATCTCACTGGCATCATATATTTCCGGGAATCCGCCATAAATCAAATATTCTTGATAGATCTTTTTAATCTCGATCTCATGTTGGGTTAACTGAGGTTTTGGATCTACTCCCTTGAAATTTAAATATTCCTTAAAACTCAAGGGCAGTATGGAGTAGTTTATAGTGCGTCCCCGCAGCTCGGTGGGGATTTCTTTGAGTCCCAGTTTGGAACTCGATCCTGTGACAAATATTTTAAAATTCTGAGAAAGGATCCGGCGGAGATATTTTCCCCAACCTGGGATGATATGAATTTCATCAAAAAAAAGGTAGGCCGGCTGCTTTCCATAGAGCTCTTCTATAGCGTACAACAGTTCGGTTAAAACCTCGGTTGATTCTGGAATTCTTTCATCCTCAAAGTTAAAATAGATGAAAAATTCATCTTTAAGCTTATTTTTGATAAGGAACAGCAGATAAGTTTTGCCCACCCTTCTGAATCCTGTTATTGTGATGATTTTATTCGGTTTTTTCTTAATCATAGAGTCTATATCAAAATCTCTATTTTTTAGGTCTTTTATGATGATGTTCTCGTTCTCTTTCAGAATATCTTTAATCAGTGGTCTTAAGCTTAAGCTCATTTTTCGCGCCTCTATTATACGATATTGATTAATATCGTATAGTATTGGCGTATTTTTGTCAATATATTGTCGTTTATATTTGTCTTTTGAAATCATTCTTATGAAGAGTTGTGCCAAGAGCCGGGATACTTTAGGGAGTTCTATTGATATTTTTATTATTTCTGATCAGCAGGATAAAGTCCTTCAGATCATTGGGAAACATCAGCTGGGGAATGGGTTTGGAGGAATTGAAATACAGCCTGCGATTTTAGTTGCGATATTAAATCCGTTGGAACTTATTCAAGGTGAGAAAAAGGTGTAGGAATTTCTGTCTTTAGTAAATGAAGGCATTGTGCTTTGGGAGAGGCCGGCGGATGAAGCGAGGGATTAGACGATGCTTACTTAGGTAGGCTACCCTTTTTTAGGCAGTATTCGTAGGTGACTTCTATGGGACAGCGGTTGATGACGGTGGTTTCATCGATCGGGGCTCCCATGGTCCAGTAAACGATGCCGTCTTCTTCAAAGTAGATGTATTTATTGCTGTAGAAGGGGCCTTCGCGGCCGTTGCGGCGGATGTGCTTGACTGTTTGCAGGAAGAGCTCCTGGTCGTCGACTCTGTCTTTAACAATGTAGTGATGCGGCCAGGAGGTGGCGTAGGGTTTGGCAAATATCCATTCATCATTTTTCCTGAATTATTCATAAAAAATGCCGGTGGTCATAATCCAAACAATATCATCAGGAATGCTAAAATCAGCTGCATACGATATTTTATATCATGAATTTAACTTCATATCCTTTATATTATCCGGCATTTTTAACCCTAGGGGCACGCCGATCTCAGCACAAATACTTCTGGGCACTGAGTTCGAGGTAGTTTACTACATCTTCACTCAATGCCCCTCGTATTTGCACTAACCTCGACGTGTGAATAATCCAGGTAATGAATTCTTTTATATCAGGTGGGAATTTTGTCATGGTTGCTGCATCCCTGTTCATACCTACACTGTTAATTATTTTAATTGATTTCCTGGATAAATTTCAGCTGAAGCGAATAAAAAGCGGAAATTCAGAGAAAAAGAGGGGATCTTTTCCGTCTGTATAAGATGAGGATAGAAGAGTTAGGAGAGAAGTTCTAGATAGAATAGCTAGATTGACAATTAAACTTGGAGGGATTATAAAAGTGTTAGAAAGTCATCTTCGAAAAATGAAAACATCCGTGACCTTCCATACATCTTTGCCTATAAAAATCACGAAGAAGAAAAAATACTATGTCTCATGCTGTCCTGTGCTTGATGTGTGGTCTCAGGGCGAAACAAAAACAGAGGCAGCAGAAAACCTAAGAGATGCGCTCCAATTATTTTTAATCGATTGTTTTGAACGCGGCACTCTGGATAAGGTTCTGAAAGAAAGTGGATTTACCGCAGCTAAAACTCCACCAAAAAAACAGATGTCTAAATTAAGGCAGAGAATTGATGTGACCCTTCCTTTCATTATCGATGACAGCCAGGCTAAATGCCTAGAATAACCCTCAACACTATCGAGTCCTGCAAAAATTATTTGAAAAAGCAGGATTTGTTGTCAGGCGGACAAGCGCGAGTCATATAGTTATGAGTAAGGCAGGCGTTGAAAGGCCGATAGTTATTCCGAAATATAGAGAGGTTGATGTTCAAATCATCAAAGCCAATTTGAGGACATCAAAGTTGAGTAGAGAGGAATATTTTATGCTTCTTTATGGCTAAGACGATTATTCTTATACATTGATACATTGGGGACGGGCCTGGATATTTATTTTATTTTCAATAATATATATGAGATTTCCACAGATAATTGCCATTTACATGAGATATTCGCAAAAACTGTGATATTTCACTTGACAATAGTATCATTAATGGTATCATTTGCTATAGATAAATTGGAGGGCAAAGATGACAATGCAGAGTGATCGATACATATATAAAATATCCTGGTCAGAGGACGATCAGGAACACGTTGGTCTGTGTGTTGAATTTCCCGGCTTGAGCTGGCTGGCAAAAAATCCGGAGGCAGCGCTTAAGGGGATCCGGGAATTAGTCAATGAAGTGATTGCAGATATGCAAGAGCGTGGAGAGGTTCCTCCTGAACCTTTATCGGGCAGAACATTCAGCGGAAAATTTATGGTAAGGATTCCGCCTGAACTTCACAGAAGCCTGGCCGTCGAGGCGGAAGAACAGGGGATCAGCCTAAACAGGCTGGTCAGCGCCAAGCTAAGCAGTTAGTGAGTTAAAAAAATAATCGCTTTGAATTATATACAAGATTTGTTAGTTCCATATTCTCTTGTCATGTTCTATAATACATTCAAAGGGAGAAATCAGAGATGAAACTCAAAATTTTGTTAGAACCAAGTGAAGATGGAGGATATACTGTTTATGTTCCTGCACTGCCGGGCTGCATCAGCGAAGGAGACACCAGAGAAGAAGCTTTAATTAATATCAAGGAAGCCATTGAACTTTATCTTGAACCTGTTGAAGACGATAAGAGCTTTTCTCCAGATATCGAAGAGATCGAAATATCCATATGACTAAGGTTCCAAGCCTTAACTATAACCACGTTATCCACGCGTTGAGATGAGACGGTTGGGTTGTTGTGCGCCAGAAAGGCAGCCACATCCGCCTTCAAAATTCACTTCCTGATAAAACTATTAAGCTCATAATACCAGCCCATAAACCAATTAAACGCTCAACCTTATCTCACATCTTAAAACAAGCTAATCTATCTGTGGAAAAATTTCGGGATTTGTTGTAATTAGCATATATTTCAGATATGCATTGGTAGTCAACAGGACAACCTTTAAGGGGAGTTTTTGGGCACTATCCTCATCCCACAATTTTTTGATACTTTCGGTCCAGTTAGGAATTTTTTGGATTTCATCGAGGACAAGTAAATATGTTTTTTTCGAAGGCTGTTCTTTTAAATTGAGGCGGGCTGCCTCCCACTGCTGTTCTATCCAGATGGAAGATTTAGCTTCAAGGACATCGGCTGCGGTATAATGGCATGGCGTTTTAATTTCTTTTATGATCTGGTGGATCAGAGTGGTTTTTCCAGACTGTCTGGGACCTGTAAGCACCTGGATAAATTTTCGGGGTTCATGCAAGCGTTTAAAGAGGGTATTGAAATATTTTCTTTTGTACATTATATGGAAGCCTTTTTATGGTTTACTCAATATTATGAGTAATATTACTCAATAGCAGGAGAAATGTTAATAACCAGTAATATCCAATATGAAAACAGCAAAGATGAGTCGAGAGGAATATTTTAAGCTTCTTTATGGCTGAATCACTGGAATTACGATACCTGAAGTTAAAAATAAGGGCATGGATTTGCCTAATGGTTTATTGAATCCCTTAAAGATTAAGAGATTTGATCGGCGAATAAAATCCTGTCTTGACCATTTTTGCCAGGATGAGGTTGCCTTCATTCCTGCTTATTGTTTTTCGGTTTACAGCTTTCTTGAGGATCCCAAGGGTTCCGGTAAGTTTAACTTCCAATAATCCGGCTTCTCTGCGGGCTGCCCTATCATCGCTTGCAAAGATAAATCCTCTTGTTTTCGCAATTGCAATGCTGGACGCCTCCCCTAGACCAAGGGAGACAGAAAGTGTTTCATAGAGGTTTTTCTCTTTTTGGGTGCAGGGAACAGTTTCCAAGAGCCATCCTTCTTTTAAAGCCGCTTGAATCTTGCTCAGTTCTTTATGCCCCTGCTGAATACCTCTCATGATCTCGGAAACCACAAAATTTGTGATATAGGAAGATTGGCTGGAATGGCTGTAAATTTTTTCCAATACAAAAAGTGAATCAGCAAGAGCAAAATTTGAGATGCAACAGCAGTCAAGGATGATCTCAGGCATTCTTTTGGTCTTGTGCCGCCGCATCCAAGTCCTGAGTTTGGATAGGAATACCTCTTTCATTCAGGTACTCTCTGGCGCTTATCGGATCGAGACCCAAGACCTCAGCTAGTTTTCCCAGACTGATAAAACCTTCGCTGTAAGCGCTGATGGCGACCTGTCTTCGGTGCTCGAGCCTATCCTTTTTTTTGTAGACAATATCAAGGGCGTCGCGGACCAATCCCCCCAGAGTACGTCCCTCTTTTTTGGCATATTGCTTCAGCTTTTTATGCTGCTCATCGCTTAGCATTATATTGGTTCTTTTCATTATTGTACTCGTAATCGTAATCGGTTTATTTTCTTATTCGCTATGTGTAACTATATGTGTATAATACGCCCCAGCCGCCTCCTTGTCAATATAAATGGGGGCCAGACCCAGATATTTTACTCATTTTAAAACAATTAGCCTGAAAATAACGCGAAAAAACAGTCTTATATAGGCCTTTTGAGCGGCAAAAACATCATTTTAGGATAGGATAGATAAATCTCTTTTTGTTGTTTCATAAAATGAATATTCGCAGCTATTTGAGTTAAGTTGATTTTTCCTCTGCCTTTTTTCCGATATATTGGAATTATGCAAAAATTCATGTATAAATGATTTATTCTAGGTTAAACCCATGAAAAAACTTAAAGATGAAAAGCTTAAAGTGACTGTCGATAAGCGGCATGTCATATCCATTGGTGAGAAACTCTATGCAGAAAGCGTGGAGCTCATCCGGGAACTGGTCAATAATGCCTATGATGCCGATGCCTCTGAAGTCTATGTCACTGTAACTCCGGAATATGTCGAAGTTAAAGATAACGGCAGCGGCATGGATATGGAAGGACTTAAACAGTATTTCATCATCGGCTCTGATGAGAAGGTCATCCATTCACGGTCTCCCAAGTACGACCGGGTGAGGATCGGACAGTTCGGCATCGGAAAATTCGCTTCCCTTGCGGCTGCCAACCGCTTTGAGGTTGTAACCCAGCACAAGGATTTTGCCGCCCGGGTCGTATTCGACAAGGAGGAATGGGAAAGCAACTCCTCTGAGTGGCATCTTCCCTGCGATATACTGGAACCGGATCCGGTCAGGGACGACGGCACCACAGTCATGCTATCGGATCTCACTCGCCAATTTAAAATAGAAGATGTGGAGAAGAAAATCCTTGATGGGACACCCCTTCGAGCGCCTGATTTTGCGGTGTATCTGAACAAACGGCGGCTTTATCCCAGAAGCCTAACCGGCAACGTCATCCCTATCCTGGAGGGAACCAAATTCGGCCTGGTTAACGGGGAGGTCATCATCGTCCCTTCCTCACAGGCTTCCATGAAGGAGCTGGGGATAGCGGTCAAAGTCAAAGGCGTTACTGTCAAGCGGGAACTTTTCGGTATGGAATCGTGGGGTAAGGTGGTCTCCCGGATCAAAGGCGAGATCAATGCCGACTTTCTTCCAATTACATCCGACCGGTCCAAATTCATCACCGATTCGGCCGAGTATCAAGAATTCATAAAGATAATGGAAAAGATCGTAGGGATCATAAAAAAGATGCTGGGTAAAGAGGCTGACCGGCAGAAAGACCGGCGCGCGGGCTCGGCTGTTAAGGAAGCACTCCAGAGGATCCATAAAGCCCTGGCTTTCAATCCCGACCTATCACCCTTTGGGCCGATCAGCTATGGCGATGATGCTAAAGCCGGAACCGGGGGGAGTGCCGCGTCAGGCGGAAAAGATAAAAAAGAAGAGACTAAAGACAAGGAGATTGCACCGGAGGATGAAAAAGCGGATGCAGAAAAGAAAGAGAAGAAAAAACGGCGGCGTAATCCCCTGGTCAAAAAAATGACTCCAAACGCCATTGTCCGCCGGATGAGGATGGGTACTGAGAATGTCTCGGTCTGTATGGACTTTTTCGGTGAAAGCGGGCCTGAATGCTTTTCCGAGGGGAACGTTGTGTATATCAACCGGGATCATACTCTATTTAAGCGGGAGTCGCGCAGGAGTGCCACCTTCACCATGTACATCGCCCGGTTGATCACCCAGGAGATCGCCATGTATAAGGAAACCAGGAGCCCCCGGGTGGCTTTCACCCGCCAGAGCAAGCTCCTCAAAGATGCTTTTTCAGAGGATTGATTCTGATTTTTAGCCCCATTTTTTTCTTCTAAGAATTCATTTCCCCTGGGGATTTTTCCGTAAGTGCTTTATTTTCTGAATGATGTGACAGCCAGGGCGCTGGGCGATTCCCTCTGCTAGGAATAACAGAAATCTCTGTCTTGTAACTTATTTCAACAGCTGCACCCCCACTGATTTTGCCGCCTCCCGTAAATTTTTATCCAGGGTAGCCAGCGGCAGGCCTTTTTTCATTGCCAGGTTCAGGTAGGATGCATCATAACTCGATAGTCCGTAGGCCCGCCCCAATCCAATCAAATCGTGCATGACTTT
The DNA here is from genome assembly GCA_964557845.1 of uncultured Eubacteriales bacterium. Lineage (GTDB taxonomy): Bacteria > Acidobacteriota > Aminicenantia > Aminicenantales > Aminicenantaceae > CAZLBV01. The sequence continues at coordinate 14,603 of CAZLBV010000365.1, forward strand.
CTGGGGGCTTTCATAATCCACAACGATGGGAAGCTGTTGCAGCAAACTGACAAACCGGATACTGTCTGCCTGTCCGATATATTTTTTTCGCTCCGCTGTAAGCAGGACATTTGCCACCTCAAGCGGCCACACAGAGGGTACATAGGCGGTTGCTTCTGTAAGCCGATCCAGGACGGAATCGGCATAAGGATCAGCCTGATCCTGAAAACACCACGTCATGACCACTGAATTATCCACCACAAAACTCTTATCCATTTATTTACGTCCCGTTTCGATCAAAGACTTAAGGGATTCTCCCTTTAAGCTGTGTTTTTTACGTGCCCTGCGAATTTCAGAAATAACGGTTTGTGTATTAGTTGATTTACCCGGATCAGGTGGTTGAAGGACAGCCACAGGAATCCCGTGTTTGGTAATGGTAATGCGTTCGCCTTTCATGACCCGTTCCAGCAGTTTGGATAATTTAGTTTTGGCCTCATAGGCACCGACACTCTCCATTGAGACCTCCTTTTAGAGATGGTTTAAACTAGTCTAAGACTAGTCTAAACTTATTTCTAGCCAGAAGTCAAGCATCGATCTTTATCATACATAAAAAGAGACGAGAGGAATTCTCAATAATTCTCAGGAGTTATACCCCGTTCACTTTCTCTTGAGGCTAATTCATAAACGTTTTATTTCATTAATATAGATCAACCAGTCTGAGATAATTATGATCAGATTTTAAACTCATATAGTCCCCTGACCCTCCCTATGGTTATATTTTTAAATGATAAGATATATCTCTTAAAGTAATATTTGAGATGATTTGATTCGAGGTCTTGACAAAAACCTGCCGTTGTTATTTATTAAACTTGCTGAAAAGTAGGAGGGAGAATGCAAAAATTATCCTTTATAATTCCCCTGGCCGTTCTGCTCTGTGTTGCTGTCTGCTGCCAGGACAAGGAAGCACTGGCTGAGCTGGAAGCTATGAAAGCCCAAGCAGAAATTGAAACAAAAAATATCGAAATTGTAAATCAATGGCTGGAATTGAAAAAAGTTGGTGATCCAGAGAATAAAATCCAGGAATTTCTCTCTCCCGATGTAGTCGTACACGGCCCAGACCACATGGAAATACTTCCCATTGATGTATGGGTGCAGAGGGCTGATGAATATGATCAGCCTGAGCCTGAAGTATTCCGCTCCATCGACCCTATCTTAGCTCAAGGGGACAAAGTGGCGTTCCGCTATCTGGTAGAGGTTAATGATCAGGGAAGAGAGCTAAAGGTGGAAGGGATGACAATTTTACACATTGTAGAAGGTAAGATCAAGGAGTTTTGGATCGTCGAGGATTCACTGGGATTTGCTAAACAACTCGGATTCGAGCTTAAGATGAAGGAAGCAGAGAAATAGATTTCTAACGCAGGAAAAAAACACACAAAGAACTGCAATGAAAAAACTTAAAGACAGAATTGATGGGTGTTTGTTTGGCTTGGCTGTGGGTGATGCTCTCGGTGCTCCGGTCGAGTTTATGGATATCGGCCAGATAAAATCCACCTACGGAAAAAAAGGCATCCAAGACCTTGAGGAATGGGGCGGATTCCCGGCAGGAAGTTATACGGATGATACCCAGATGGCGCTTGCCACAGCCCGCGGCTTGGTGAGAGCGCTTGAAATCGAGAAAAAGCAGGTGGGAGACATTGTTGATCCGGATCCCTATGTTTATGAAGAATACACCAAATGGTTAAAAACTCAGGACAATCCCCGGGAAAGGAGGGCTCCCGGCAATACCTGCTTGAGCGCCCTTCAAAGCGGCCAAATGGGAACAATAGAGGCCCCTCTTAATAACAGTAAAGGATGTGGAGGAGTGATGCGGACCGCGCCGGTCGGTCTTATGCTGACGGGTGAGGACGCCTTTAAAAAGGGCGCTGATTTTGCCGCCATGACCCATGGCCATCCGTCTGGCTATCTGCCGGCGGGATTCCTGTCAAGTATGATACACTGGATTATAAAAGAAAGGGATATTCTTCTGGCTTTTAATTTAAGTTTCGCCACGGTGAAACAGTATCCGGGACACGAAGAAACAGAGACGGTTGTCCAGAAGGCCTTGGATTTTCTCTTGAGCGATGAACCTGATAAACCTGCGGCCGAGATCATCCCCCAGATCGGAGAAGGTTGGGTGGGAGAAGAAGCGCTGGCTATCTCGGTCTACTGCGCGATGAGATTTCACAATAGTTTTAAGGCCGGAGTTTTAGCAGCGGGCAATCATTCCGGAGACAGTGATTCGACCGGCTCGATCACAGGCGCCATCTTAGGGGCTTTGCTGGGTGTAGAGGCAATTCCCAGAGAGTGGCGTGAGAAGGTCGAAAACGCATCTTATATTCAAAAGCTGGCCGAGGATATTCTGCAGCTACATCAATAACCGCTTTATGGTGTCAGCTATGATGCCAGCAAAGCTGGAATAATTGCTATCTTAAAACCGATTTTTTGCCCCTTTATTTAGTTATAAGGATTCCTTTCCCCTGGAGAAATTTTTGTAACTGTTTTATTATCTGGATGATAATTCAGCGAAGCTGCAGATTAATGGGCCCGGCCCCTGAAATATGTTATTAAATTTTTTAATCTTCGGCCTTAGAAAACGGCAAACACCCTGGCCGGGGCGCCGGTGCCGTCTTTTATCAGCATGGGCATGACGTAGAGGGTGGCTCCTGATGCCGGAAGCTTGTCTAAATGTGCGATATTTTCCAGAGCCAGTTTGTCGGCGGCGAAAAGTTTCTGATGGACCATAAAATCCTGGGATTTTCCATAATCGATACTGGGAGTGTCGATGGCGATCCCGGTTATATTTTTTTGTGTGGTTAAATATTCAATGGATTCCACGGAAAAACCGGGGAAGCTGAGTTCAGGAAGGGCTTCCTCTCCGGTTTTATCTGTTCCCAGGACTTTTTTCTTATCCGGATA
>CAZLBV010000366.1:0-27525 GCA_964557845.1 uncultured Eubacteriales bacterium
CCTGAATTATTCATAAAAAATGCAGATGACAACGGATTCACTCGAGGCGTCTTGTGTTTGCACCAACCTCGCCGCTCGAATAATCCAGGCTAATAGAGGTTCGTGAAATATATCCATTTTATATAGAAAGGTATTTATGAAGATTATTTCAGCAGTTGGGGCACGGCCGAACTTTATGAAGATCGCACCTATCCATAAGGAATTTATGCGGCATAAAGACCGGGTCACTCATCTTATCTGCCATACAGGACAGCATTTTGATGATAATATGTCTAGAAAATTTTTTGACGATCTAGAAATACCCCAGCCTGATTTTTATTTGGGAGTTGGATCTAGATCTCATGCTGAACAAACCGCAAAGATCATGATGTCTTTTGAAAAGATTGTACTTAAGGAAAAACCAGATCTTGTTATCGTGGTTGGAGATGTTAATTCCACCTTGGCCTGTAGTCTGGTTGCTGTTAAAATAGGTGTAAAAGTTGCCCATGTTGAGGCTGGTCTTCGCAGCTTTGACAGAAGCATGCCGGAAGAGATCAACCGTATGCTTACGGATACGTTATCTGATTTTTTGTTTGTGACCGAAAACAGCGGAATTGTTAATTTAAAAAAAGAGGGTATTTCTGAGAAGAAAATATTTTTTACCGGTAATGTTATGATCGACAGCCTGCTGTTTTATCTTCCCAAAACAAATAGTTCTAATGTATTGAAAGATTTCTGTGTTTTTTCTAAAAGCTATGTACTGGTCACCCTTCACCGGCCAAGTAATGTCGATTCTGAAGAACCTTTAGGTAAGATGGTCCAGTTTTTAAACAGTGTGGCTGAGAAAAGAAAAGTGATTTTTCCAATTCATCCCCGGACAATGAAAAATCTTCAAAAATATAAATTTAAGCATAAGTTTGATGACCGGGTGCTTTTATCCGATCCGGTCGGATACATTGATTTTTTAACACTCATGAAGAATGCAGAGCTGGTGATTACGGACAGCGGAGGGATTCAGGAAGAAACAACATATTTGGGAATTCCATGTATAACTCTCAGGGATAACACTGAACGGCCTGTGACTGTAGATAAAGGGACAAATCAGGTGGCTGGAACGGATCTTAAAACTGCCCGGAACTTTGTTTTTCCCATATTAGATGGCAAAACTAAAAAAGGAAAAATTCCTCCTTTATGGGATGGCAAGGCTGCCGGGAGAATCGTACAGATAATTTTAGAAAAACTATGAATCCAATTGAACAAATAAACCACAGGAAAGCCCAAAAAAGGGCGGTAAGATTAAAAAAGATTGTTTTTTATCTTTTTGATTTAGCTTTGTTGGTTATTTCCTTTTTTGCGGCGGTTTATTTAAAAAGACATAATTTTTATCTTAGTGAAGAATATAAAATTTTATTGTTGGTGTTTGGTATCTCATGGCTTTTGTCATCAGCATTGGGACGGAAAATCAGATGGGATAAACCAAGAACCCTTAGAGAAGGCTTCCAGCCCTTCCTGCGTTCATTTACTTATTTGTTGATATTATTTCTGTTTATTCACGTTATTTTCAGGCTGTTTTTTTACTCCCGGTTTATCATTCTGGCTTCTTTGGTAGGCTTTATTATCCTGGAAGGCCTGGCCTATGCCCTCTATTATCTTATTCGCTATGGCCCCAATGTCCAGTTGATCGAAGAAGAGGAAGCGATAGCAGATAAAAAAGAAGATAGGGCAAAACTAGATAAAAAGGACCTGCGGATTGATTTTGAGGGTAGAAGGGTTAAAGAACCCTTAAAAGAAAAATTAGAGGCGACTCTTCTTAAAGACCACAAAAACATATTTGAGTTTATTAATTCCGTGATTCACTTAGACAGGATCAATGCCAGTGATTCCCTTCTCCTGGATACCAATTCTTCCCAGGGAGTGGAGGCCGTGCTGCATTCCGGCATGGAATTCATAGGCAATCTGCACATGGTGAATGATATTCAGCGCATAAACAGGTTCTTCATAACGGTCAACCATAAGCTGAAAGAGGGAGGTTATTCTTTCTGCGTAGCTGAAACTTTAAATCAGAGATTGACACGGCGGTTGGAAAAATACCCCAAATTCATGCGAAGATGTGCTTATTTTATTGATTTTTTATGGACCAGGGTTTTTCCTAAGATTCCTTTTTTGAAGAAAATATATTTTATGATACATGGACAAAACCGGCGGATTATTTCTGAAACTGAACTTTTGGGAAGGCTGTATTACTGCGGATTTAAAGTTGAAAAACAAATGGAGATTGACAACAAGCTGCACTTGATCGTTAAGAAAATCTCAGAGCCGGTCGTTGATGAAGATCCTTCTTATGGGCCGGTGTTTAAACAAAGGAGGATTGGTCAGGATCACAAGATCATCTACACCTATAAATTCAGGACCATGCATCCTTTTTCCGAGTATTTGCATGAGTATATGCTGGAGAATTTTGAATTGGACGAAACCGGTAAGGTCAAGAATGATTTCCGGGTCACAAGTTGGGGCCGATTCATGCGGCGGTACTGGATCGATGAGCTTCCCATGCTTATAAATCTTCTCCAGGGTGACCTTAAGCTGGTTGGGCTCAGGCCGGTAAGCCAAAGTTTTTTCAACATATATCCTGAGGAATTAAAGGTCAAAAGGATGGAAATAAGGCCCGGGCTGGTTCCATCATTATATGCGGATAGGACTAAAACCAAGCAGGATATATTCGAATCCGAAAAAAAGTATTTGGAGTGGCGTGAAAAACATCCGATCCGGACCGATATTTATTATTTTTTCAAGGTGATGTTTAATATATTTTTTCGGAAGGCGAGAAGTGCCTAAAAACCAGGAGCCAGGAGAAAACCTTAAATCCGAAATCCGAAGCACGAAATCCGAAACAAATTCAAAATCCGAATGTTCAAAATTCGAAATGTTTCCCATCCACTCATTTACTTATACACTCATACACTCATCCACTTATACACCCATCTACTTTAACTGTTTGCGGATTGGAAATTATTTGGTAATATTAATAGCTTAAGTAATCCAGAATAGTAAAAAGTAATGATGAAAAGATATTTAATTTTAATTTTGATCGCAGCAATATGCGGTTCGGGTGTTATGGGACAGTCGTATTTTACCTTTAGTTCTGAGATGAGCGGGATTGCGGAGAGGACGAGATTTAAGATCGGGCCATTCAGGCTGTATCCAACCTTTAGCATCAGAAATATTGGTTATGATGATAATGTGTATTACCGGCGTGAGCAAGATGATCCAATTTCTGATTACACAACAACTCTTTCTCCATCTATTCAGGTCAATGTTCTCTTTCGTAATTATCTGATTTTATCATTCACAGAAAATCCCGCATATTTGTTTTATTTTAAACAAACCAGGGAAAGAAGCTGGAATAACAGCCTGTCTTCCCAATTTAAACTTCTGCTTTTTAATAGATTTGTGCTGACCGGCAGCTATGGTCACAGCAATAGAAAAATGCGTACAACAAGTGAGTTTTCTGCCCGGGTTCGAACCATTAACAATAGCTATAGAATCGGTCTTTATTATGAAACGCCCAGGCAAACCGCTTTAGGATTGAGTGTTTCTTCTGGGAGAATGACTTTTGGTAATGACTCTCTTCCAGATAAAAATGTTTCGTTCTACAGTTCATTAAGCCGGAGATCAACATCAGGAGAATTTGAATTTTACTACCGGATATTCTCTGAGAGCTCGCTTTTTATGAATTTGGGTTATTCTGAGTATAATTTTATTGACCCGGGCTATCGATGGAGAGATGCCCATTCTTATCATTATGATCTAGGAATACGATTTCCTTTAATGGGACGAATGCAGGGATTGTTATCTGTCGGATATAGAAAAATGGTACCGGAAGAGGAAGGAAGGAAAAGTTTCTCCGGATTTAGAGGAAACGGTGAAATTGAGTATAGGTTTAAACGCTTTCGTTTACGGCTGTCATATGGAAGAGACAGCCAGTTTTCTTATTTTACAGATACAGTATATTTTACTGAACAAAGAATAGGATCAGGAATTTCCTTTTATTTGACCAGGTTTTTAAGGCTTAGTTATGATATAAGATATGGAGAGAATCAATATCCAGAATCAGTAGACATCACACTGCCGGGAGGCAGTACATTTGGATTGGGGCGAAAAGATATTCACCGCATGCACACGTTTGGTTTTGCTTTCCGTGTGTATGGAAGCACAGGGATAGGTTTTGATATCGATTGGTGGGAGAGAACTTCTAATTATTATCTGGAGATTAGGGATAGGTATTTCATAGGAGTTTCAATTGTCCAAGACTTCTAGGCTGAGCTATTCACGCGCCGATCTCAGCACAAACACTTCACTGCCCTGAATTCGCGGTATTACATGGAGATTTAAAAGCAGAAGATAGAAGATAGGAGATAGAAGAAAAAACAAGGGGCAGGAGATAGAAGGAAAGCATTAAATCCGAAATTCGAAGCACGAAATCCGAAACATGTAATGATTTTATAAGAAATTTGTATGGTGGTACTTCAAAATTTTAGATAAAAATGCTATGTTCAATATTTGCGGGTGAGAATGGTCGATAGATTTATAATAAAGAAAGAATTTATCTAGGAAAGAAGAAAGTATGAAATATAAAATTAAAATAACCAAGGGTAAAGGGATGGAAAAAAACACAAATATAAAAACGAGTGGAGAAATGACTCCCGAGAAAAAGCGGAAAATGGAAGAATTAGCTGCTTTGAGAAAACGAGTTGAACAAGGCGAAGAAAGCGAAGGCGGTGAAGAAACGGAGTCAGAAGAACCGGAGCGGGAACAAGAAAAAAGGCCTCCGCCTCTGCCTGGACTAAAAGAAACATCCTCTCTTTCAGAGAAGATAAAGCCAAGTCCAGTAAAAGTAAAAGCCGCGGAAAAAAGCGAACCACCACTTAAGATCATCGAATGGGGAATTTTAGGCCTTTTAGTCTGGACACCTTTGGTGGCCGGGTCTGTCAGTGACTGGGCCGTTCTTATCATCCAGTTGTCTGTCTTGTTTATGGCTGCTGCCTATATTTGGATGAAAGATAAGCCCGGGCCGCCTGAGTATCTTCAGGAATCGATAAAATGGAGAAAATATTTCTTTTATGGATTAGTCTTGCTGCTGGCCTTCCAGATCATCCCTCTTCCTAAATTCCTGGTTAAAATCTTATCCCCCAACACCTATGCGCTCAAGAGTCAATATGTCCCGGATTTTTCCCAGATCAAGTTTTTAGGCCTTTCAGTTATTCCCTCGCATACGATAAAAATGGGACTGCAGTTTCTGGCTTATATCCTTTTCGGGTTCTTAATCTTAAAGACCATAACCAAGCGAAAGCAGATCCTACGCCTCTTTTATGTCATTGTTGGGATGGGTGTGTTTCAAGCATTTTATGGATTATTCGAATTATACAATCCCAATCCCCGGATATTATTTTATGAAAAAGTTCACGGCCTGGATACTGTATCCGGCACTTTTGTAAACCGCAATCATTTATCCGGTTATTTAGAAATGGCTATTCCCATTGCCATTGGACTTATCCTGTCACGGATCGATCTGTTTCCAAAGGGCAAATTAAAGCTCAGGGAGCGGATCGTGCGGCTCTCTGAAAAAGGGCTTGCTAAGAATCTTTTACTCGCCGGCGGTATTCTTATCATGGCCATAGGGATTGTTTTATCCAAATCCCGGTCCGGTGTTTTTCTGTTGATATTTGCTTTTTTGCTGTTTTTAGAACTGGCAGTACTTTTTCTTAGAGAAGCCCGTTACCGGCAGATATGGACCAAACGCTTTTTACAGATCATGTTTCTGGGGATTACTCTGCTTTCTCTTTATGTGGGAATCGAGGCCACGTTAGAGCGATTTGCTTTGGATGAAGTTCAGAAATCAAACCGGCCCCTGGTTTGGGCCAATACCATGGAGATTACCCGTGATTTTCCTTTGTTTGGCAGCGGTTTGGGGACGTTTAATGCGGTTTATCCTGCCTATGAGATAAGAAGTCACAGCGGGCATTATACTCATGCCCATAACGACTATCTGGAATATCTGGCAGAGCTGGGGATCATGGGTATGGTATGTTTACTGGGAGGAATATTATTCTTATTATACACCACCTTCCGGGTATGGCGGGACCGCCGGCATCCAGAGGTTAAAGGTTTGGTGATGGGCGGGGTGGTAGCTGTGATCTGTATGCTGATCCATTCCATTGCCGATTTCAACCTGCATATCCCGGCCAATATGCTGCTGTTTACAGCGGTTTTGACTTTGACCTATAATACTGCTTTTTATAAGTTTTTAAAGCCTTCGAATTCTAGATAAGGGATAGATAAACCATGTCGAGTTTAATGCGTTATTTAATAACAATTTTCTTAGTAGGAGCAGCCGTTGCCTGTGTTGTGATCTTCGGAAGTGAATATTTTTACAATCAAAGCCTGAATGAAGATGAAGAGGAGCAGCAGATAGTACTTTTGGAGCGGGCTAAAAAACTTAATTGGGGCAATGATAAGGTATATGCGGAGCTGGGGAAAATATACTTTGATCTGGGAGTGGAAAGCCTGGGACGTGATGAGGATGCCTCAGATTTTCTTAAAAAATCAGTTGATTATTTTGCCCAGGCCCTCAAAATCAATCCTTTTAATCATATCTATCAGTTAAATTATTCCCAAAGCCTTCAGTATTGGGAGACTTATACCGGAAGCGCTCCGACACAGGAGAATATTCTGGAAAGATATAAAAAGGCTGCTGCCCTTTCCGGAGATAATATTGATGTTTTATATGAAACCAGTAAAGTTTTGATGACGCAGTGGAAAGATATATCTCCGGATGAAAGACAGTATATGATCAATGTATTACAGGGAATATTAGAGGGAAGAAGAACCGACCGCTTGCATGAACTGCTGAATATTTGGGCCTTGAATTCCGGAGACTATGAAGTGATGTCTCAGATCATCCCGGATAATTCTAATTCTCTGAAACGTTATGCCAAATTCTTAGGGGAAAGATCCTTATCCCTGGAGGAAAGAAGAAAAGTTTTAGCCAGGGCAGAATATTTGGATTTTATAGAGGCAAGACAAGAACATGGATTGGGCGAGAGCAGCCTGGACTTTTTTCGCATTGAGGAAGCCCAAAAACATCTGGGGGCATGCCGGAGGCTGCTGAAGAATATTAAATTTTATCAGGATTTAAGCGGAAATGAATATATCGACCAAAAAGAATATCAATCCCTGTGGTATTTAAGCGGGTTGAATTCAGCCAAAGCAAAACTGGAATCTGGAGCAGGGTTAAAAGAGGTGGAACAAGACATCCTGGATTATGTTGGTTTTGAAGGCAGTGTGCCGGAGCTGGACAGGCTTAAGTCTTATCTCCAGGCTAAAGGTGTGATCGAAAAATCTCCTGAAGATAGTTTTAACGACCTCGATAAGACCGCGTTTCATCTCACTTTATTGTTCCGTCAAAACCGCTACCGGGATATTATCCGGGTGGGAAAGACCATTGAGCAGAGCCTGGTGGTACCGGAAGAAAAAAAAGATGCGTTTGTGAAAATTTTACTTTTGGTGGGAGATTCATATCGTAAAACCGATTATGTCTATAATGCCCTGGAGATGTACCAGAAAGCCTATGAGCTGGATGGGTCCAACCTGAGGGTGCTGGATAGCCTGCGCCAGAACTATGAATGGTTAAATAGGGCAGAGGATGTAAAGAGGATTGAACAGGAGATCGAATCACTGCTGGCAGATAAAAGAATGGACCTGTCTTCGCGAAAAATTGCTAAGGGGAGAGATTTCACCCAGCGAATGCTGCTGAAAGGAGATAGAGTGAACATAACTCTTGCCTTTGATTGGGGGCAGCAGGCGAAACCGCCTTTAGTCAGCATTCTTTTCAATGGGAGGCTGAAGTGGGAAGACTATTTGGACTCTCCGGAAGTGACCGTGGTGTGTGATTCCGAGATGGGGATGAATTCTGTGACTGTTTCGCCGGTAAATAGTGAGGTTGTGCTGGAGGCGGTGGAGTGGGAATAAAGCAGAAGATAGGAGATAGAAGAAAAAAAAACTTGAAAAAAAAATAGGGGATAGTATATAAGAGTCGCATGTAAAAGGAGAGTAAATAAATATTTGGTTTCCTATAGAAAAAGTCATATTTATTACTTGACATAGTGTAAATTTTTTAATATAAATCTCTTAGGAACGAGGAGGAGATTATGCCAAGAGATGTAGATACATCCAAAAGAATAGCAGTATTTATTGCGGCTTTTTTTATATTTTCATTCATGCTTTTTTCTGTTGACAATGAACCCGTGACTGGGAATTTAGTCGGCCATATATATGGTCAGGATGGCTCCACTCCTCTTGAAGGAGCTTCTCTGGCCTTACGGAATGTATCGACCGGAAAAGTCTATATGAGCCCCAAGTCCGGGTTGGACGGAACCGTATTACTGGAAGAGGTTGAAAAAGGTTTCTACAAGATCGGAATAATAACGGATGATGGCGGTTTCTATACCAAGGATCTTATAGGTTTGAATATCAAGGGAGAATCCACTGAAACGATCTCAGTTTCTATAAGTCCTTACAGCCAGCAAGAGGGCAGCGCAGTACGTGATATTTATGAGGATTTATATGGCGCTGATGAAGCCCTTATCGGTCATGTCCTGAAGTACTTTCCAGAAACAGGAATGGCCCAAGTTGAGCTGATAAAAGGAATGATAAAGAAGGATGCGGTCGTTTATTTCCGGGGATTAACTTATAATTTCCGGCAGGAAGTAAAAACTATAATCCTGGACGGTAAGGAAGTTGATGAAGCTTATAAAGGGGATATTATCCTTGTCAATGTTAAAATGCCTACAGAAATAGGAGATCTGGTGTTTATTTGCGATAAAAAGATTCTGCCTTTTATAATCTGGGGTAAGCCGTTAGGACTGTTGATACTCGGTGCTGCCACTACCAGCGTGACCTATGGAATCTATAATGCGATACAGGAAGAACCTGAGACATCCCCATTTAGACCGAACAAATAGCATAGAAAATTAAATAAATATTTTATTTGAAATACCCGGCTGAAAATGCCGGGTTTTTTTTTATATATTGAAGTTGGTGGGAGTTTTATTCAGTTGATAGAATCATTATTTATGTTAGAATAAAACCTGAAGATAGAAGAAAACCGAAAATCAAATACAAGGAGTCAGAAGATAGAAGAAAACCAAAAACCTGAAATCCGAAATATTCCTCATCCACTCATTGACTCATCTACACATCGACCTGAAGAGTCAGGAGCCAGGAGAAAAACATTAAATCCGAAGTACGAAATCTGAAAAAAATTCTGATCTCTGCTTATGCTTTTAGCCCTATGGCTGCCTTACAGTTTCATCCCGGAGAAGATACTTTTGGATGGAAGCTGGTTGAACAGATAAGCAGTGTGCATGATGTCTGGGTTCTGACTCACAGCTCCAACCGGGAAGAAGTGCTGGAGGCGCTTTCCCGGGGAGAAATGCCGGGGGTGAACATTCATTTTTTAGAGCTTCGGGGGTTTTTAGGGAAACTCTACAAGAGAAAATACGGCCAAAACCTATATTATTACTTTTGGCAGAGGTCAGCCCGGAAAAAAGCGCTGGAACTCCATCAGGAAATAGGATTTGATCTGGTTCATCATTTAACTTTGGGACGCGGATGGCTGGCTGGTTTTGTAGGAGCTGATCTTCCTGTGCGCTTTGTCTGGGGGCCGTTGGGGGGCAGTCAGAGAATTCCAAAGGGTCTGTCAGGTGAATTGAACTTTTTCCTTCGTTTTAATGAGTGTATCAGGAGAATGATGCGATGGCTGGGAAGGCATTTGCCTGCCCGGAAAAAGTGTATTAGAAAGGCCAAAATGATCCTGGTGAGCAGCCAGGAAATAAGAGATGAAATCCCAAAAAAATATAGAAAAAAGATTAGACATTTCCCGGCTCATGGGATCGATAAAGATGATATCCGGGTCAAACCGGTAAAGGCAAGAAAACCAAAAAAATTTCAGGTTATTTCTGTAGGAAAGATAGAGCTTAGTAAGGGTTTTGAGCTGGCGGTGGCGGCTTTTAATCGTTTTGCCGCAGATGATCACAATGCGGAAATGACCATAGTTGGAGAGGGTCCGGAGAGGGAAAGGATCGAGAGTTTGATCATAGAGTTGGGTTTAGCCGGTAAAATTACCATTCAGAATAGGATGGAGCGGGATGAGCTGTTAAAGCAGATCAAGCTCAGCGATGTGTTTTTATATAACGGGTTTAAAGACGAAGGCGCTGCGGTTGTGGTTGAGGCTATGGCCTGCGGGCTTCCCATTGTTTGCCTGAATATAGGAGAGTCTGGATTTAATGTTAAGGAAAAATGGGGGATCAAAATTCAACCTAAGGGCAGAAACTATGTGATCGATGAAATCGCCAAAGCTTTAAGCAGGCTCTATAAGAACGAAAAACTGAGAGCTGAAATGGGGGAAGCTGCCCGAAAACGAGCCAGGGAATATTACGAGTGGGGACGGTTGGGGAAGCGGATGGTGGAGATTTATGAGCAGATATTTTTCTAGACTATTCATAAAAAATGCCTATAGATATATTGGAAATATTATTATCAGTAATGTTTAATATCTCTCCAGAAATCATAAAATATCTCGATTCTTATTTTATGTTATTTATTCTATTCTAATCGGCATTTTTTACCCTTTGGGCGCGCCGATCTCAGCACAAATACTTCATCGCCCTGAGTTCGCGGTAGACATCTACAGCTTCACTCAAGGCGCCTTGTATTTGCACTAACCTCGACACGTGAATAGCCTAGGAATTCGAATTTATGCCTGGACAATATGAAACAGAGGTCAGGAGTAAGAAAATTAAGGGAAATGATACAATTTTTTTTCAAAAAATTAGTTCAAGTCTCCAATTTTCCATCGTCACATCCACCCATTTACTCATTAACTCCTCTACTTAAAAATCCGCGTCATTTTGGGGATATTAGCAAATTTTAATTTGACTGAATAGCCCAAGAACATATAAAATACACAAGGTGAATTGAAATGAAACGATCATTATTAATGCTAATAGTCTTCAGCCTGTGCGGGTTTTTTACCCTAGGGGCTGGGGTTCAGCAGTTCTCTAGTGAATACCGGGTAGGGCCAAAAGATCTTTTGGAAATAAAGGTTTTTGGCATCGATGAATTAAACCAGACTGTTCGTGTTTCTGAGGAAGGAAAGATCAGTTTACCATTACTGGGAGAAATTGAAGTCGAGGGGCTGACCCAGAATGGATTGGTCCTCAAGCTGGAAGAGCTGCTCAAGGAAAAGTATTTGCAGGACCCTAAAGTATCCATTTTCATTCGAGAGTACCAAAGCAAGAGAGTCTCTGTTCTGGGAGCCATCCGCACCCCCGGGCCGATCGAAATTCTTGGACGGCAAACGCTCCTTCAGGTGATCTCGGAAGCCGGAGGATTGACCAATGAAGCCGGCAGCGACATCATCGTTATCCGACAGCTTGCAGACGGCTCCAGCACCTCGCTAAAAATATCAATCGATGACCTTATCCTTCGGGGAGATCCGACCTTGAACATTCCTCTTCAGCCGGGGGATATCGTAAACGTTCCAGTGGACAAGCAGGTCTATATTTATGTTTTTGGGCAGGTGAAAAGTCCTGGGGCCCTTCAGGTGAAGATGTCGAACATTCCCACTCTATTACAGGCGATCGCTCAGGCCGGAGGTTTTGGGGAGCGGGCCTCTAAAGGCAGTGTATTGATCAAAAGAGTTGATGAGAATGGAAAGGAAACCCAGATCAAGGTCAACGCCAAAGATATCATAAAAGGAAAAATCAGAGACATCCAGCTTCTCGAGAACGATACAATATATGTGCCGGAATCGATCTTTTAAAGCTTGTAAATTCGGCTTTTCGCCGTGATTATTATCGATGATGTCAGCAGAAATAAACAGAATCACTCGATGTGTGAATAATCTATGGATTAAAGTAAATAACAGGAACAGCGCATGATCGATCTGCATTCCCATATACTTCCCAATATTGATGACGGCGCCAGGAACATCGAGATGGCGGTGGCGATGGCGAAGATCGCGGAGGAGGATGGGATCGAACAGATGGTGGCGACTCCTCATCTTTTTCGGGGAGAATATGTTTATGATGACCTGAATATCATCAACATTAAAGTGGATGAGCTAAAAAAAGCCTTAAAGGAAAAATCCATCAGGCTGAATATTTTACCTGGAGCCGAAGTCCATATTGCTCATAATCTGATCGATGAGATCCGCAAGCACAGAAATTCCTTGGTCATCGGTAATTCCTCTTATATGTTTGTCGAGTTTCCTGCGGATCATGTGTTTTCCGGAGTAAAAGACCTGTTTTTCGAGATGATGTCAGAGGGTATCACCCCTATTATCGCTCACCCGGAGCGAAATAGTGTGTTTCGTGATCATCCCAGGCTGCTGTATGAGCTTATTAAAATGGGGGCCTTGGCTCAGGCGAACAGGGGAAGTTTCACCGGTTTATATGGGAGGCATGCTCAGGATACGGTTTTTTTATTCCTGGAAATGGATCTGCTCCATTTCTGCGCCACTGACTGCCACAATCCGGATGTCAGTGCTCCCCGTCTGCTGGAGGCCGCTCGTATCATTGCGGAGTCTAAGGATGAGGATACGGCTGTTGCCATGGTAAGGGATAATCCCAGAGCTGTGATTGGTGACCGGCTGATCCCATTTCTGCCGGATCCCATCGATCCTGAGGCTAAGAAAAAGTCCATGAAAATTAAGCTGCCCTCCTTTTTAAGAAGTAGAGATAAATAAAAAAAGTAGAAAAAATAAGGGAAAAATAAAATTTAATGAAGAATCCTACGGCAAGTTTCTTTCCAGACAGCTTTAAAATAATTATTTGTTTTCATCTGTTCTTTTTTATCCTTCTGGCCAGTGTTTGCACCAGTGGGGAGAGACAGAATGAGAATAAAGGGGAGGGGAAATATTCGGTCGAGGAGGCGTTTAAGGTGTTGGGATTGATCGAGAAGATCGAAGCTGCTCAGATGGAGACCATGCAGCCTGGTCCTGATTCTGTGCGAAAGGTAGAAGTTACCGAAAGCGAATTCAATTCCTACATTGCCTACCGCATCGATGTCGAAAAAGAGGAGATTATGCGGGCCCTTCAATTAAAATTTTTCGATGAGAATAAAGTAGAAGGGAGGATATTTATCGATCTTAAGGGGCAAAATTTACCAGCCATGCTAAAACCGGAAATGAATGTTTTTTTTACCGCTAACATTGAAACCGATCAGGGTGCGGTTCGCTTGAATCTAAAAGATCTATTTCTTGAAAACCGGCGGGTAATGCCGGCTGTCCTGGATCTGATCATCGCCATAAGCGCCAAGCTGAGCGGGGAGGAGGCGACCAGTATTAGTGATTGGTATGAACTTCCGTATGGGATTAAGGAGATTGTGATCCGGACGGGAAAGGCGGAGTTTTATTATTGAAAAGAAGAGTAGATAAATTTTAAGTGTTAAGTTGAAAAAATATGATCCCATCCACTCATTCACTCATCTACTCATATACTTTAGAAGTCAGGAGTCAGGAGGAAAACCAAAAATTAAAAAATTTAAATCCGAAGCACGAAGCACGAAATCCGAAACAAATTCGAATGTTCAAATGACCAAAATTCAAAACGAAACATCGGTTTTTAGAAACTCCCATCATCTCATTGACCCATTCACTCATCCACTAAGGAATTTGTAATGATAAGAGTCATAAGAGGAAAATATAAGGGCAAAAAGCTCAGGAGGGTAACAAGTCCTGAAGTCCGTCCCATGCCGGATAAATTAAAGGAATCTCTGTTCAATATGATCCATCCGTCACTTGAAGGCGCCTTCATGCTCGATGGATTCGCAGGAACCGGATCTGTCGGGATCGAGGCTCTCAGCCGGGGGGCCGACTATGTGGTATTCGTGGATGAGTATTATCCCGCTGTCAAGACTATCAAGCATAATCTGGATAAATGTGAGTCCCAAGACGATGCCAGGGTCGTCCATAAGGAATTTAACCGGGCGGTCATAATGCTGGCCAAAGAAGGCTATTCCTTTGATCTTATTTTTTTGGATCCGCCCTATAAGCTCTTGGAAAAAAGAAATCCTTTAAAAGTTATAAGTAAACGGGAAATTCTTAAGGAGGGTGGGCGGATCATACTCCGGCATCATTTTAAAACAGATTTCAAGACAAGATATTTCAAGCTCGAAAGAAAGATAAGGATCGGAGATGATGTCTTGCAATTTTATTCTTTAACTTAGGCTGGATGGTACATCCGCCAGGGTTGATGATTGATTAAGAACCAATCGAAAAGATTGAATTAGTCAGTTATTTAGATTAGAATTTACATTAATGCCATATTAAAGTGAGCTAATACATCCATGAAGTTTATCAGATCAAAAGATGATTCACATTTGAAAAAAAGGCCTTTTTTCAGCGAGGATGATCTGTTTTCTGAATTGGAAAAAAAGACCGGCACATCTTTATTTCTGGGAAAATATTCATTGACAGAGATCGAGGTAGTCTTAAGAAAGAAAAATTTTATTAGAGACGCCAAGAAACGTAAACTCTGGCCTATAGATTATGATATTGACTCCTCCAGTTTTCCTCCGCTGCAGAGGTTCAGGATTTATTACGGAAATAAAAATGCGGATAAGCTGATCGTTGATCTTAAATTAAAGGAAGCCGTATACCGGCCCAAAGCAGAGATCGCTCCGTTTTTTAATACGAGTAAGTTTAAATTTTTAAATCTCGAGTGGTTAACGCTGCAAAATCCCCGGATGGAATTCTCGAGCGAGAAATCTCCTCTTCCGGGTCAGGAGCATCCTGGACTCAGTCTAGGGAAAAAAATAAGGGATCTTTTCGTCTATTTGGCCAGATTGTTGAAAGATGATGGGCTATTGGCTTTTCCGGCCTATTTTCATAATGCTATCCTCTTTTCCCGAAGTTTTAAATTCATTAATCCGGAGAAAGAAGGGGAGATAAGAGCCATTATTAGATCTTTCCCTGAGGTTACCTTTAAACAACTGGCCTGGATCGTGCATCTTAACTGTCTGCTGGATGAGGCGGGCGAGGTTTATGAATGGAAGGCAGAGGAGCAGATCTATCCTATCCATAAGGAATTAACGGAGTATTTCCAATCGGATTATTATCGCGATAAGGTAAAAGAAGCCAAATCCCGGATGAAGTACAGGATAGACTGGCCGGCCTTTCAGAAGAAATGCCCCCCATCCACTTGCAATTAATGCTTTACTGGCAAGGTTAGTATCTGCTATAATAAGCGCCTGATTAGAGGTATAGTGATATGAAAAAAGATATACATCCTGAATATTCAGAATGCACCGTAATCTGTGCCTGTGGGAACACCTTTACCACCAGGTCGACCAAAAAGGAGATCCGGGTTGAAATCTGCTCACAGTGCCATCCTTTCTTTACAGGCAAACAGAAGTTCATCGACAGCGCCGGCCGCGTGGAAAAATTTAGGAAAAAATACGGTGACCAGAAGAAGAAATAGGCGAAATGCTGCAAGAACTGGAAAATCTAAGGGAGAAGTACCGCAAATTAACCGCCTCTCTGTCTGATCCTTCCATTTTAAACGACCACCAAAAATTAAGATCCATTTCCAAAGAAAGGGCTGATCTTGAGCCTCTCGTAAAAAAATATGAACACTACCGAACTATCAGTAAAAATATACAGGAATCCGAGGAAATACTGGAGGATGACAAGGCAGATCCTGAATTAAAAGAACTGGCGGAAAGTGAATTAGAGGAGCTTAGAGAGGAAAGATCAAAAGTTGAAGATGAATTAAAGATCATGCTTCTGCCTAAAGATCCATATGATGAAAAAAATGTGTTTTTAGAAATTAGAGCTGGGGCTGGAGGGGATGAAGCATCCCTCTTTGCTCAGGATCTTTTCCGTATGTATTCCCGATTCGCTGAGAAAAAAGGCTGGAACTTGGAAGTTATGAGCACCAGCGTCTCGCCCATCAAGGGCTTCAAGGAAATAATCGTCTACATAAAGGGAGAACGGGTTTATTCACAGCTTAAATATGAAAGCGGTGTTCACCGGGTCCAGCGCGTGCCTTTGACTGAAGCCAGCGGCCGTATCCATACCTCGACCGTAACCGTGGCGGTTCTGCCGGAAGCGGATGAAGTGGATGTTTATTTGGATCCCAAGGATCTGAGGATCGAAGCCTTCGGCGCCTCCGGGCCAGGGGGGCAGAATGTAAACCGGAATTATACCGCTATCCGGATCACCCATAAGCCATCCAATATCGTGGTTTCATGTCAGGATGAAAAATCCCAGCACCGGAACAAAGAAAAAGCCCTGCGAATACTGCGTTCGAGGCTTCTTGACATTGCCCAATCAGAACAGCAGCAGCAGATATCGCAGGACCGCAAGTCACAGGTAGGGACAGGGGAGAGGAGTGAGAAGATCAGGACCTATAATTTTCCCCAGTCAAGGGTAACCGATCACCGGCTTAATCTGAATTCGCATAGGTTGGAGAGTGTACTCGATGGCGACCTGGATGAATTCATCGAAGGCATGACCATGAAAGAACAGGCCCAGGCCTTGGGTAATTAAACCATTTCGCACCAAGAGGGGATTGTGAGGTGAGCAGCCTTGAGAATCTATACCGGCAGGGGATAGCCCTGCTTAAAGATATCCCTCAGAGCCATATCGATGCCAAACTTATTCTGTTGAATTGTTTTGGCTTGACTGATGAAGAGTTTATTAGGGGTCCGGAGACGGAACCATCTGGGAAGGATATAAAAAGGTATTTTCGGATGCTCAGGAGAAGATCACGGGGATATCCCCTGTCCTATTTGACCGGTATAAAAGAGTTTTGGTCGATACCATTTAAGGTAGAAAAAGGTGTGCTTATTCCCCGGCCGGAAACAGAATTGATCATAGAGACTGTGCTGGCTTTAAATCCGGCTGGAAATTCTGTAATAGCAGATATTGGGACCGGAAGCGGCAATATCGCCGTGTCCTTAGGTAATGAACTCCCGGAGGCAGTGATCTTTGCGACCGATGTTTCAGGTAAAGCGCTCCGGATCGCCCGGGAAAATGCCCGGAGGCAGGGGCAGGGGGTAAGCCGGATAGAATTTCTACGGGGCGATCTTTTTGATCCTTTAGAGAAAAAAGGGCTAAAAGGGAAAATGGACCTTATCCTCAGCAATCCTCCTTATGTTTCGGAGGAGGACTGGGAAGAACTGCCTGCAGAGATCAGACTGCATGAACCGAAAAATGCATTGATAGGCGGTGTTTCTGGACTGGATTTTATCCGGAGAATGATCGATTTAGCTCCTGCTTTTTTAAAACCCGGAGGATTTTTGATCTTTGAGATCGGGTATGGCCAAAAAGATCAAGTCATGGCTTTGTTCGATAAGGATAAGGGGTGGTCGAAAATTGAGTGCCGCAATGACCTCAGCGAGATCCCCCGTGTAATCACCGCCCGATTTAATTTGGGGTCTGACCCCAATTTATCATTTTGGTGGTTTCGTACCTGATTCTTTCCCATTTCCTAAGTTCCAGCGAAGAAAATGCTTCCACTACTTTGGGATCGAACTGACTGCCGGAATTATTCAGGATCTCTGTTCGCGCGTCCTCGAAACTCCTTTGCTTTCTATAGGGCCGGTGCGATGTTATGGCATCAAGGGTATCTGCCAGCGCAAAGATACGGGCTTCTATCGGAATCTTATCTCCTTTTAACTTTTTGGGATATCCCTGTCCATCATATCGCTCGTGGTGATAAAGCACGACATTGCCGACTTTTTTTAAGAGCTTGATCTCTTTGATCAAGCCAAATCCAAGAGAGGGATGAACCCTTATTTTCTCCCATTCTTTCTCTGATAGGGGCCCCGGCTTTTTAAGAATGGAATCGGGTATGGCGATTTTTCCCACGTCGTGTAAGAGGCTTCCTTTGCGGATACTGTCCAGAAATATTTTGTCGTTATAACCCAGAAGCTGAGCCAGTACTTGGGAATATTTAGCCACGGTGCGGGAATGGCCGAATGTTTCCACGTCTCTGAGGTCCAATGCGGTCATTAAGTTCTCCAGAGTGGCATCATATATCTCTTCCAGATCCAGAGTCTTTTTCAGATTCTTTTGCTGTTCCTGTTTTAAACGTTGGTATTTTTTAGAAAAAAGCATATTTTGGGTGTTTAATTCCTTTTTTTGAAATTCACTTCTTACAGCAGAATATAGGCCCAGAAGATCATCGGGATCAAAGATATGATCAACGATGTTCTGATTGAGCAGGGATATGGCTGATTCCGGATTTTTAAATTTCATAAGAAGTATAATACCTATCCTGGGATTGAAAGTTTTTAAGCTTTGGATAGTATTTAAAACCTCGTTATTAAA
The DNA here is from genome assembly GCA_964557845.1 of uncultured Eubacteriales bacterium. Lineage (GTDB taxonomy): Bacteria > Acidobacteriota > Aminicenantia > Aminicenantales > Aminicenantaceae > CAZLBV01. The sequence goes on from CAZLBV010000366.1 coordinate 18,374, forward strand.
GACGGAATCAATAATAATGGCGATGCCGATATTATTGGTGCCCATCAAATGATTTGCGGTTTCGGAAATTGAAGCAGCATGGCTGGTAGTAAAAGAATGACTTGAGAGAAAATCGGTCAGGTTTTCGATGTAATCATGATTAGTACCGATTATCAGGATTTTCCGGTCGTTATCCATCAATGTCTCCTTATGAATTATCCTTTTACAGTAAGCCTTTTTTATACATGAATACAGCTTAAAACACAAAATAAATTTAAGCGGATTTTATACTTCGAATTTTGTGCTTAGGATTTTATTACGACTTTCGGTTTTATTTTTCTTCTATCTCCAATCTTCTATCTTCTGTTTTTTAATCTTCGGGCCCCTGACTCCTGTCTTTTATTTAATTCAATTAGCCGTAAGGTGATGATTCCTCATCGCTTAAGGTGAACTGGTTTTTTGTAAAATCACCCTGTGATTCGTCTTAAAAGGCTATTGCCAGAGTAGATAGCATCTGCGATTATATCACTGCATCCAAAAAAGGAATGAAATACATATTCTGCAAAATGTTCTAAAGAAAGGTTGACAGTGTATTTATGTTGGAGTATCATATTTTGGCGCTAAAGGAGTTTTGAGATGGCCAATGACCAGGATTTCCTCAAGGCCACCTCTTCAATCATTTCAGGAATTGAAGATCAGCTAAGAGAAATACTAAATCAGAAAAAAGAAGCTGTTGCCAAGGATCTGGAAGAGAAGATCAATTTTCAGAAACGAGAAGCACAAAGCAGGATGGCTCAGATTGAAAGAGAGTTGGCTCAGGAAAGAGAAGCATTAGACAGCTACAAGGAGATCCTTTCTAACTTCGAAAACGATAAAGACAAGATAAAAAATGAAGTCAAAGGGCATCTCGATAAGGCCAAGGAATACCAGGCTGAAATAAAGGATTTAGTCGCAAGGAGCCTGCGAGAACTGGATAAGATCAGCGAGCTTGACCAGAGACTCCTAATAATCAACCATGATGCTACCGAGAAGATTGCTATACTTAAAAAAGATCTTGAAGAAAAATTCGGCGTAGTAGCCAAGATCCCTGAAATAAGCGACATTACCTCCTTAAACTTCAATCTGGAAAGTGAACTGAAAAAGTTGAATCAGATCAGAGATCTGTTAGGGGTTGAAGCCAAGCCGATGGATGAATCAGAGGCTGAGGATTTCTTATCAGGGCTGTCGATAAGCAGTGATAAAAAAGAGGAGCAAAAAGAGGTTTCTGTTCCTAATGAAGTTATTGAAGGGATAAGAAAACAGTTCAGCACGGATGATTTCTTTAAGAAGTTTGAAGAAAAGAAAGAAGAAGTAAAAACTCGGGTTGAATCGAGCCCACAGGATGAATTCTTTACTCCACCCGAAAAAGAGGAGGAACCAGTAGAAGAACCGGTAGAAGAACCGAAAGAAGAACCGGTCAAAGAACCGAGTGTTCCGACTGAAGAGAAACTAGAGGATGAATTCGATAAAATGCTGCGGCCGGAAATAGTGGAGTTCACCCCGGATAAATCTTCGGTCTCAGCCGGATCCAATGGAAATGATATCTCCGAATTTTTGAAAAAATACCGCAAGACAGAAAAGATGGAGGAAAACGATTCCTTATCTTTTTATGAGAAAGACGGAAAGATAATTCTAGATGGAGAGAGCATTATTTTGGGATTGAATTCCAAGGTAAAAGAGGCCAAAGAATTATACGGCAGGTTGATGGAGATTGAATCTCCCAAGGAGCAATTCTTCCTCAAGCAGGATATCATCCGGAGACAGGATTCCCTGAGAAAGCTTCTGCTGAGCGGGATAAGGCTTAGTGAAAAGGACTCGGGATCTCTCCCTGAATATACCTCGAAGATATTGAATATCGATGTCTTAAAAACAATCCTAGAACGTGTAAGTATGGAAAACTGGAGTAACCAGGAAGATTTTAAATCTTTTGAACTTTACATAAAAGAATTAAACAACGCCTATTACAATAGAATAACCCCTCAGGATAAATATTTAGAATCTTTGTCTGAAGAGCTCAAGGCTGTCTGACCGAAAAACGATCCTTGTTAATTCTCTAACGCAGCAAAATCCCCCAAATATTCTTCCAGCTTGTTTTGATAAAGAAGAGGGAGGGCCTCAAATCTGATCCCGGCTTCATAGAGGGTGGCTTCATTGTCAGTTTTTCTGGAATAAATTACATCCCCGATGCAGTGAATCGACTTGTCCCCCAAAAATAGAGTCAAAGTATAGGTGTTGTTGGAAAGAAGGGGTTCTTCTGTTCGTATTTTTGCTCCGCTTAAGCTTAAATCCACTGTCTTGGTCACAAAGGAGGATGCATTCTTTTTGTAGATCAGGACAGTGGAGGCTGGGTAACGTTTATGCTGCCGGCGTTCTTCCGGGCTCTTGTCCTGGGCTGAGGTTGTCGGTACGGCAAGCTCCGGCTTTTTAGATTCTTGGGGCGGCACTTCAAATAAACAGATCCTGTTTTTGGGCGCAGGTAGACCATTTTCACGTTTAGGGTAGGAAGCGGAAGCTTTCTTGCCTTTTGCCTCCGAGAGGGCGGCGTCGGATTCGCTGACTAAATCTATCAGGTTTTCCTTAGTGATTGAATCCGGGGATTCAAATCTGAGATGAGTAAATTGGGTGATCCCAAAACTCATGGTAAGGTTATGAAAAGGCTGAAATTCCTGGAGCTGGAAACGAAAGTTTTCCACGTTTTTTCTGATACGGTCTGTTAATAAATAGGTTTCCTGCTGATTTTTTATTCCGGAAAGGAAAAATAAAAATTCTTCTCCCCCGTATCTGCAGAGTAGGTCCTCCTCTCTAATGGAGGATTTTAAAACGTTAGCTAATTCCCGCAGCAGTATATTTCCCGCTTCATGTCCGTTTCTGTCATTGTAATTTTTAAACCAGTCTACATCACCCATCACAAGCGCGGAATAAAGATTTTCTTCATGCCGCTTGTTTTCAGATACGAGTTTTTGAATTACTTTTTCAAAGAAAGGATCAGGCCGGAGCAGTCCGGTCAAGGCATCATACTGGATAAGATTCAATTTGTTGATGGCAATGGATATATGTTCGGATAGATTCAGGATCAAATTCTGATCTTCCTCATTGAATCCTTTATGGGAATTATTATTAGAATCCTTTTTATTGTAGACCTCTAATACTCCGATCGGCTTTCTGTCGTGCATGATCGGCACACAGAGGATGTTATGTAAGGGGAAGCGCAGCTGGTGGGCATATCTCTGTGAAAATCTGGGGTCCTGAGTGACATGGGCTGTGTTTATGGGTTTACCATGAGTAATTGCGGATGCAGCAAAATCATTTTGGCCCATGGTAACGGTATGCTTACTGTATTCGGGATGAGAAAGAATAGTCTCGTTCCATACCAGAGGTTTTAGAATACCCGGATGTTCTTTATCTTCATCCAGAATATAAAAGGAAATGCTCTCAGCCTGGACTATTTCTTTAATGTCTGATACGACATCGACCAGGCTGGTGACATCATTGGCCAGATAAAGTTGTTTTAAAATAAACTCGATTTTTTGGAGATTCTTTTTGGAGTTTAAATATTTTTTTTCCGCAGCTATCCGTTTATCCAGCTCACTTACCAGTGAATTTTTCACTGTTTTTTTCACGATTTCTATTTGTTTAAAGGCCTCCTCTAATCTTATGTCTTGAAGGATACTGATATCCCTTAAGGTTTGAACTTCGATCTTAAGTCGTGAGTAGTTTATATTATTTAAGAGAAGACGCAGGAAATCTTCTTTTTCATCTTTTTTGTAAGGATAAAGTGAGTAATTAAGCATGCGGTTATGAGGCCATTGGCTTATTATGTTTCGGAGTTTGGTCTCGATTTCTCCGATCATGATCATACCAGTGGAATCTTTAAAGAGCCCCTTTAATTTTTGGTAAGAGGCCCAGGGTTCGCTTGTGATCAAAACATCAAAATTATGTTTTTGGATCAAAGCGATGGTTTCTTCAAGATTTTGGCTGATATAAGTTTTTCCAAAGGGACGGCATGTTTCTATGAGAATTTCATTGATCTCGGGATAATGACAGAGGATAAGAATAAATGCCTCCCCCACAGATCCTCCTTCTTTTGAGGCTTTCAATGAAGCGGTGTCAAAATTCTTCACATGTGCCAAACCTTGACTCTCCCTCCTCGATAATACGGAGATGTCCTTTCTCCTCTACCCGCACTTTTATTTATAATATTTTTATAAATAGCCGTCAACCGGTTTTCAAGATTTTTATTTGAATTTTTTTCGTTTTTGATTTCGGTCATTTTAAATTTTGAATTTGTTTCGAATTTCGTGCTTCGTGTTTCAGATTTAAGGTTTTCCTTCTGATTCCAGGCTCATCAAGTCGATGTGTAGATGGGTCAATGAGTGGATGAGTAAATGCAAAAATCCATGTTTTTATTTGGTTTTATGTTTTCTTCTATCTTCTGACTTCTCTCTTCTATATTCTGGTTTTAGGTCTTCTATCTCCTGGTTTTCTATTTCTGCGCAGATATGATATACATTGTCAGGAGTTTTGAATATGGTTAGAGTAAGGTTTGCGCCCAGCCCGACCGGGCATCTGCATATTGGGGCCGCCCGCACGGCTCTCTATAACTGGATCTATGCCCGGAAGAACGCCGGGCAGTTTATTCTCCGGATAGAAGACACGGATATGGAAAGGTCATCCCAGAAGATGAGCCAGGGGATCCTAGATGGATTGACCTGGATGGGGATAGACTGGGATGAAGGGCCGTTTTTTCAATCCCAACGGAAGAACCTATATAGAGAACAGGCGGAAAAATTGGTAGAAAAGGGCCTGGCCTATTACTGTTTTTGTACTCCGGAAGATATCGCCAGAAGAAAAGCTGCTTGGGGAAAGGACGAGAAGGAATGGAAATATGATAGACATTGTCTTAAATTGTCTTCAGAGGAAATACAAAATTTAAAGGCTGAGGGGAGAGTACCTGCTATCCGTTTTAAGGTTCCGGAAGGGGAGATCCATTATAATGATCTGGTCCATGGGCCGATAAAGGTAAAAAATTCGATAATAGAAGATTTTGTACTGGTAAGAGCGGATGGGACTCCTACCTATCACCTCTCGGTGGTCGTTGATGATATTTTAATGAAGATAACCCATATTATAAGAGGGGATGACCATATCTCTAATACCCCTAAGCAGATTCTGCTGTATGTGGCGTTCGGGCAGGAGCCTCCAAAATTCGGACATCATCCATTGATCCTGGGACCGGATAAGAAAAAGTTGAGTAAGCGGCATGGAGTGACTTCCGTCCTTCAGTTCCGTGAGGAGGGGTTTTTGCCGTTAGCGCTGGTCAATTATCTGGTTCAGATGAGCTGGGTGCCGGATGAAGAAAAGATTTTTACCCGGGAAGAAATAATAAAATTTTTTTCATTTAAAAAAAGGATAAGGGGTAATCCGGTCTTTGATATGAAAAAATTGGAATGGTTAAACGGAAAACTGATCTCCCTGCTGACGTCGGAAGAACTCTATGGGCTTCTGGAAGAACGTCTTAAAGCCAATGGTTTATGGGATCCTAGCTTGGCTGAGGAACGAAGGGAATGGTTTTTTCGCCTGTTGGATCTTTTAAAGGAGCGGAACCGGACACTGAATGATTTTCTCCCCAGAGCCCGCCCCTTTCTCTCTGATGATTATCCTGTGGACCCGGAAGGAAAGGAAAAGTATCTTTCAGATGGCCGACTGCCCGTGCTTCTTAAGAAATTGGCCGAAGATTTTGAAGAGCTGGAGGATTTCTCTGCTCTGGAGATTGAACAGGCTGTAAGGGAGCGCGCAGCTAAGGAAGAGGTTAAAGCCGGCCTGTATATCCATGCGGTCCGAATGCTGGTTTTGGGAATGCCAGTCAGTCCGGGGATATTTGATGTATTAGAGTTGATCGGCAAAGAAAAAACCATCAAGCGGATAAAAAAATATATTAACTTGATTAACTTGGGGTCAGACCGATCTATCTAATTGATTATAATACAATTAAATTAATTTCTCGGGCTAAATTGACGCTTACATCGACCATTTTGCCCGGCTCATCTCGGGGGTCGATGTGTGGATGGGAATTTCTAAAAAACGAGGTTTTGTTTTGAGTTTTAGTCATTTGAACATTTGAATTTGTTTCGGATTTCAGGTTTTTGGTTTTCTTCTATCTTCTGACTTCTGACTCTTCAGGTTTATGTGTAGATGGGTCAATGGGTGGATAAGTGAAGGGGGAATAAGTAAATGAGTCAATGAGTGGATGGGAAAATGTGAAAATCCATGTTTTTACTTGGTTTTATGTTTTTCTTCTGGCTTCTGACTTCTGACTCCTGACTCCTTGGTTTTTTTGGTTTTCCTTCTGGCTTCTGCTTTTTTTAGTTACTCTTTGGGGACATTTTTGTTTTTTATGTAAATAAAAATTTCCTTTTTACGGCAAAAAATAACGTATCCGGATATGTGAAATAATTTCAAATTATTGATAATAAATAAAATGTGTAAAAAAGTAAATGCTGGCACTGAATTTGCCTTAGTGAGGGCAGGAGGTTTTAAATGAACAAAAAAAACAAAAAAATCAGATTGACGGGAGGAATCCTTGCTGTTCTGCTTCTGTTTTTGTCACTCTCGCCATCGCTTCAGGCTGAGGATGTATGTTTCGAAGCTCTGGAAAAATGCACGACAAAAGCTATTATTGCCGGAGTTTTCTTAAGTTCGGCATTTGTCTTGTTTATGAGCCACTGCCTCGCAGGCTACGCCTGGTGCCTTAAATATTACGCGGTTTCGGTTTAGACATGTGGAAAGAGGTGAATAAAATGAAATCAAAAAGAACAAAAAGATCGACCAAAAACATAGCTTTAGGTCTGCTTTTTCTGTTAATGCTGACTTTCATTCCACTTGTATCGGAAGCCATAACCTGTGAAGAGGCTTTCTGGAATTGTGTCAACGATCCAATGAATGGAATGTATATGGGAGGGGCACTTTACTGTATTAATGGATACGTTTTCTGCAAAAAATATATTGAAAACGATACTGAAAAATGAGAATTTTAAGTGATACTGTCCGTTTATTAGATTAGAGGTAAGGATGATGACAAAAAAATCAGCTGTTTTTCACGGTTTTCATGTTTTACTTTTGTGCCTTTTGTTGGGAAATCAAAATCTTTTTTCCTCTACAAAGCCACAGATAAATGTTGTACTGTCTGAAGTCTTATCCATTGGTTCTCTGGAAGATGATATTTTATTTCAATGGGCTGGTGTGGCCGTGGACGAGAAAGACAATATTTATGTTTCAGACGCCATGGATTACAAAATTAAAAAGTTTGATGCATCCGGAAATCTAATCGCAAGTGCGGGCGGGAGAGGCGAGGGACCTGGGGAATTTTTATCTCCAAGGTCCCTTGCCTATTCACATAATAAGGTCTATGTTATCGATGAAAATATTCGGGGAATTCAGGTTTTTGATGACCAATTGAACTTTATAAAGCGAATTCCCTTTAGAATTGCTATAACTGATATCGAGATCGATGCCGAGGATGGTATTTATTCTGCTTCCCTCTCCTATCAAAAACAGGGGGTACTGATGTGTTTTGATTTCGAGGGAAATCAGATCCGTGAGATTGCATTCGGAGAAAGAGAAAAGGAATTAATGAAAAATTTTGTCAATTTTGAGGTCGATGCCGATAAGTGCTTTTATATCGTTTACAATTTTGATGATAGGATCGAAAAATTCGATCCTTCCGGTAAACTGCTCTGGTCAACTCATATGTATAAAAAAGTAAAGAATGAGAAAAAGAAATTAAAGGATATTACTCTATTGACTAAGATCGTCTACAAGGATATTGCCCTGGATTCTTCCGGCCGTATTTATGTGTTGGGCGGAGAATTTTCTGTGAACAAAGGAAAGGATGTCTATGTGTTCGATCCTGACGGTACTCATATCAATACCTTTACTCTGCCTGAGCCCAGCCACTGCCTTTACATTGACCACAAGGATCATCTCTATACCCGGGCCAACGAAGGGGTGACGATTAAAAAATACCGGATGATCATTGAAAAAAACTGAGCAATGGATAAGCTGCGAGCCAAAAAAAATCTGATCTGGCTTATGATCTTTTTAGCCGGGATCATCTTGGGACGATTTATTCCTTTGCAGGCGGGACTTTTCGGGGGAACGATTAGAAGCGCTGAAGAGAAGAGATCCGGTTTTCTGATTTTTCTCATTGATTTTAATGATTTTATGTGTATGAGCTGCCTGGATTCATTCCTGGAGTTCTATCAAGCCCTGCCGCCGCCCTTTCAAAGCGAACATGCCATCGGAATATTGGCGGTCGATCGTAAAGATCAGGAAGAAAACAGGTCCAGATACCAAAAAATAGTCAAAAGGAAGTTGAACGGTTTTATGCAGGGCAACCGGATAAATTTTCCTGTCTTTATCGATTCTGATGGAAGCTTCACATTTTTGAGCGATAAAGGGACAGCGGTGGTTGTTTTTACCGAAGGCGGGGACAGAATAAGGGATTATTCCTTTCCTCTTTCTGCCCTGGATAGGGAAGAGATCTTTAGAACGCTCTTACAGATTGAATAATTTAAATTTTCCTTCTGACTCTTCAGGTTGATGTGTAGATGAGTCAATGAGTGGATGGGAAAATGTGAAAATCCATGTTTTTATGTGGTTTTATGTTTTTCTTCTGGCTCCTGACTCCTTGTTTTTCTCCTATCTCCTATCTTCTGCTTTTTCATCTTCTGGTTTTATGTAGGTTGCTTTTCATTCGGATTTAAGTTATAAAATCAGTTGAATTTTGGATGCGCCTGTAGCTCAGGGGATAGAGCGTCGGTCTCCGGAACCGGAAGTCGCAGGTTCGAATCCTGCCAGGCGCGCCACATCACTCACAAAAATTGGGGACAGTTTACTAATTTATCTAATTTCCGCCCTTTATCGATCATCGATATTCTTCAGTTTTGCCAGGCTAACACTAAAAAATTAACGATGAAAACCTAACACTATTACTATTATTTTACGAGGGACTTGACAGTTTTAACGATATGGGCGGTAGATATGCCGTATTTCTCCAAAAGCTCTTCCGGTTCACCGGATCGGGGCAGGTCTTTTATAGCAAGATGATGGATCTCGGCTTTCCCGGCAAGAGCCGC
>CAZLBV010000367.1:0-6728 GCA_964557845.1 uncultured Eubacteriales bacterium
GTTCGGATAAAGAAGAAAAAGCCGACACAAAGCAGGAGATTGCGGTTAAGCCCATCTCATCCCGGGAGGAAAACACTCTTCTTTACCGGCGCTGGGTTCTCCGCAATCAGGCCGAGGTCGAACGCCTGAGCGAAGGACGCCTGGGCTACATCCATGTTCCCAGTATGAGCGACAGGGCCTACCGCACTGCTTACGAAGAGGTCATGGGTAAATTTGCCGATAAAGAAGGTCTTGTGGTTGATACCAGATTCAACGGCGGCGGAGACCTCGTTGCCGACCTGGCCATGTTCTTGAGCGGAGAGAAATTCTTCGACTATACTACCGACACCCGGAGCAATGGATACGAGCCCAATTTCCGCTGGACCAAGCCCAGTATTTCGATCGTTGGTGAAGCCCAGTACAGCGACGGCCACTGCTATGCTTTTGCTTATCAGTTCCTCAAACTGGGTAAACTGGTGGGTATGCCGGTGCCCGGCACATGTTCCTTTGCCGGATGGGAGATGCTGGGAGATTCGGGCATCCGCTGGGGAGCTGTTCCCCTTGGTGTTAAAGCGGTTGGAGTTGGCTATTTGGAGAACCTTCAGACCGAACCTGATATCAAAGTAAGGAATACCTATGAAGAGGTCGTCAAAGGACGTGATGAGCAGCTTGAGGCAGCAGTTAACGAACTTCTCAAGGAAATAAAATAAGAGTATTCAGAAATTTGACCTGAAAATTGGGTCCGCCTTACTGTGTCCCCATTTTTTTCTCCATGACTGGACATGGGAAATTATGCGAAAAAATGGGACATAGTAATAAGGCGGACCCATTTTATGATCCGATCAAAACTTAAAGACTTCACGCTTGAGTGAAGCTTTTTTGATCCTGTCTTCGACCGGATTGACCCCGATCCCGGGATCATTGGGAACGATAATAGTTCCCTGAGGGGTGATATCGATGGCAGGCTCAATCAAATCTTCTTTGTAGTATCTTTTGCTGGCCGAGAGGTCATTATGCAGTTTAAAATTGGGCAGGGTGGCGAGATGCAGGTTATGGGAGCGGCCGATCCCGGATTCCAGCATGCCTCCGCACCAGACCGGGATATTTCTTGCCTGACAGAGATCATGGATCTTTATGGACTCATGGATCCCTCCGACCCGGCCGACTTTTATGTTGATGATCCGGCAGCTTCCCATCTCCAGAGCCTTCCTAACCGACTCGGCCGAATCCGCGCTTTCATCCAAGCAAAGAGGGGTTTTCATCTCTTTCTGGAGGCGGCTGTGATCCCAGAGGTCATAGGCCGGGAAAGGCTGCTCCAGCATTTGAAGGCCAAATTCATCCAGGTTTTTAAGAGCTTCCTTTTCTGTGATCGTGTAACCGCCGTTGGCATCTGCCTGGAGCAGAATATCCGGGAATTCCTGTCTGAGCGTACGGCAGACCTCTGCGTCCCATCCTGGTTTGATCTTGATCTTGATCCTTCCGTATCCTTCAGAAAGAAATCCCTCTATTCTCCGGATGAGCTCATCCACCGTATCCTGGATCCCGACACTGACTCCGGAGAGGATCTCTGTTTTGGTTCCCCCGTAGATCTTCCAGAGTGGCTGCTGTTTCCTTTTCCCTTCAAGGTCCCACAAGGCCAGTTCCAAGCCGGCCTTAGCCATGGGGTGGCCTTTATATTTTCCGGCCAAGCGGCTGAAATCCCGGGGATCAAGGACCGCATTCGCCTTGACCAGTGGAATAAAATAATCTTTGAGCATAAGCCAGGCAGTGGAGGTGGTTTCATAACTGTAAAGTGGGGCCTTGTCGGCCACGACTTCTCCATAGCCGCAGATCCCATCAGAATAAACTTTGACCAGAATAAAAGTACGGCCTTGTTCCCGTCCGAAACTGGTTTCAAAAAAATGCACATAGGGCAGCTCCAGCAGTTCCAGTTCGATCTTTTCTATCTTCACCATCGTTATTTTTTATGAATAGTCCGGATTATTTCAGTTTGACACCTTTGCTCTTAGCCAATTGATCGTAAAGATCGATTATCCTATCGGCCATAGACTCGGCGGAAAATTTTTCATGCACCAATTGGTACCCTTTTTTCCCCATTTTTTCGGCCTGTTCTTTATTGTTATAGAGCGTTAATATGGCCTTAGCGAGAGAGGGGGGGCGTTTCGGAGGCACTAGTAATCCTGTTTCCCCCTCGATGACAACCTCAGGAATTCCTCCGACTTTTGTGGCTACTACCGGAAGCCGGCAGGCCATGGCATCTAAGATACTGGTACCCATCCCCTCCAAGTAAGAGGAGAGAACGAAAACGTCCAGGGAGGCGAGTATTTGGGGAATGTCTTCCCTGAATCCCAGGAAGAAAACCATGTCTTCCACATGAATTTGCTCTACCTGTTCCTTTAGTTCCATGTGCAGTGGGCCTTCACCCACGATGATGATCTTTATCTTGGGAGACTCCTTTTTTAATATTTCAGCAGCCTGTATCAGATATTTATGTCCTTTATGGTCAGCCAGGTGAGCTACTATTCCCACCAGAAAATCATCCGGCGCAAAATATAATTCCCTGCGCAAATAATCACTGTTTTTTGCTTCCCGAAAGGGAGTGAAGTCAATTCCTGAGGGAATGACTTTGATGATCTTCGGGTCTATACCCGATTCTTCCAGTACTTTTTTTACACCTTCGGAGATAGAGATAATAGCATCAAGATCCCTGCCGTATTTAAGCCGGGATAACAGATTTTTTTTTAAAGGAAAATCTACTCTTCGGGAAAGAACTCGAACCGGCACTTTGGCTAGTTTGGCTGCGGCTGCTCCTATAGCGGCGGAATGAGCATCATGATAATGGACCAAATTACACTTTTTGCGGCGCATGGCCCAAGCCAACTTAAAGATGGCAGTTGTATCCAGTTCGCTCCTTATCTTTATCGGATGAACAGGAAGTCCGGCTTCCAGCGCTTTTTTATGGAGAGGGCTTTCTTTTTGAACATAGAAATGTAAGGAGTACCCCTTTTTTTTAAGTTCTTTAGCTAAAAGTAATGCCTGCCGCTGACCGCCTCTCCATTCTTTTCCTGCATCAATTTGGAATAGGCTCAATTTTTTCTCCTGTTTTCCAGATCTCTCTCAGTTTTGCATATCTGACAAAACCTGCATAACCATGAAGAACTGCGATAACAAAACCGGCAAATCCATCAAGAAATCCGAGTTTCCAGAAGTAGGTTTTCATAAACCGGAAAAAAGGAATAAAGACGAAATGATACCAGTGAGACTTTTTATTCTGAGCATAAATTTTCCTGGCCCCAAGATCTGAAAATAAATTAATGCGGTCTAAATGGTCATGGATATTCCGGTAGGTAAAATGATAAAGGAATCCTTTTAATTTTTTTATGTTTCCTTCAATGACAAGGCTTTCATGAACATATTCCCCCTCCCAATGAGCTTGGTCTTTTCTGAACAGCCGTATTTTTCTGTCCGGATACCACCCTGAATGTCTGATCCACCGGCCTAAATAAAAAACCATACGAGGGACGGAAAACCCGGTATAATCATGTTCAGATTGCGTAAGTGCTTTGATCTCGTCCTTGAGCTCTGGAGACAATTTTTCATCCGCATCCAATGAAAGTATCCATGGATAAGAAGCCTTACTGTTGGCAAAATTTTTCTGATCGGAAAAATTCGTCCATTTTCTCTGGTAAACCCGATCTGTATATTCTTTAGCGATCTTTATGGTGTCATCGGTGCTGTAGCTATCGACTATAATGATCTCGGAAGCGATCTCTTCAACACTGGAAAGAGCTGCTTCCAGCCGGTCTTCTTCATTATAGGTTATGATAACAACGGAAATTTTCATTGGGCACACATTATATAATAATTATACTCAATAACTCAAAGAAGGCTATAATAATTTGGCTCTATTCTTGGTCTTATTCTGTGAATTGAGTGATTTTTATGCTTCTGTTCACTAAACTGGTTCCCATAGCTTTATCCAATTTTGCCAGTGCGAGATTGTAATCGATCAAGGCTTTGATCTCCATGGATCTGGCATTGGCCAGTTCCTCCTGGTATTGGAGGACGAAATAATTTGTAGTCAGGCCTACGGTAAGTTTCTTTTCTTCTGCATTTAATCTTTCTTCTGCCAGCTCACGGGCTATGCGGTAGGCTTCAAAACGTTTGGCATTGGTCTCGATGTCCAAAACCGCATCTCTGGTTTCTAACAATACCTGCCTTTTTTTGGATTTTAATTCTAAAAAGCTTTTTTCCAGTTCCATTTTGGAGCGGATCAACTCGGCTTTGGATACAAAATTGCTCAAAGGGAGAGTAAGAGTAAGGGAAACTGACCAGTTATTGTATATTAAACTGAAGGCATCGGAGAGAGAATCGGTCGGGCTGCCTTCTTCTTTTCCGACTATGATCCCTGTGAATGGATTATTTCCCTGGTAGATGATGCGATCTCCGGAAATCCCGGGACTCCAATAGGAAAAGGATAGGTCTAGCCCGGGAAGCATTTGATTCTTAGCCACATTCACATTCAATTCATTCGTTTCAATGTTTTTTTCCTGGGCTGTAAGATCAGGGCGGTGGGCCAGCGCGATTGCAGATGCCTCTTCGAGGATGATGTTTTCAATATCAAAAGAAGGTTTGTCAGTGGGTATGATTTTAGTTGGTGCGATTTCTTCTCCATCGGCGATATTGAGCAGATCTTTAAGCTGGTCTTCATTTTTTCTGATCAATGCTTCGGCCTGAAGCATATCTGCTTCTCTGGAAGCGACCACAGCTTGGGCATTCAGGATCTCAATAGGTGCGATTTTTCCATATTCAACCTCTTTGCTGGTTTTATTGAGAAGGTCTCTTGCCAGTTCAAGTGACTGCTGTTTCACCTTGTAGTTTTCGATAGCATACACCAGATTCCAATAGGTCTCTTGGGTTCTATAGACCGTGTCTAATAGAATGGTTTTGAATTGATTCCGGGAGATTTCCAGATTATTCTGAGCCACAAGGATCTCTCTTCTGGTGATGTTAAACCCGAAATTTTTTAGAAGGGGTTGGGTAAGCTCAATTTGGAGGCTACTACCATAGCGGGGATTGATAAGTTGAAAGGCTTCGTTGGTTTTATATCTATAATTGGAAAGGGAGAGAGAGGCTCTCCCTCCTGTCGGTATCAACTGATCAACCGAAGCCCCGAAATTTCTTTGTTTGTTTATAACTGTTTCTTCTCCTTGCAGCCACCAGTAAGAAGGATTTTCATTGCGCTGGTTAGCATAATTAAGACCAAATTGAGGCAAAAAGATCTCTTTGGCCTGTCGAACAGTGACATCGGCCATGTCAGGGTTATAGACCTCCACAGCTACTCTGAGATTATCTTTTATAGCTTTAATAATGCTTTCCTCAAGGGAAAGTGACAATGATTCTTCTTGTTGACCAATAAGGGGCTGTACCAAAGCAATAAATATGATGGCCATGATCCATTTTGCATTTTTCATTTTTTATGCCTCCCGGTTATCTTGAATTTTTATTAAGAAAATTATATTAATTCCTTACAGAAATACAATACGTAAGAGATGTCCTAAAGTTTTTAGCTGGGAAAATTTGCTGGGATAGACCAAGCAGAAGACAATAAAAACAGAACAAGAATTTCTCATCCACTCAAATACCCATCCTCTTTATATTATTTCATCTTTCGCGGGTTCTCGGATAGGCATTAAGGTCAAGAGGTAAACGGACGGTCCCGGCAGTTTTCTTTTTTTTAAACTTCTCCAGAGCCGCAGCTGCGACCATGGCGGCGTTATCCGTACAGAATTCCGGTGAAGGTATATAGGATCTAATGGAAACTGTTTTGGCATAGTCTTCGAATGCTTTGCGGAGTTTATGGTTCCGGGCGACGCCGCCGCACAGGATCAATGAATTTGGTCTATAGGTCTTGACAGATTTCTCCAGGCTCGATAAAAGGGCACGGATAACAGCCTGTTCAAAACTGGCTAAAAAGTTTTTCAACTGAGGATGATCTTTTGTGATCCCAAATTTTTTAATATGCTGGAGAGCGGCGGTCTTAAATCCGCTGAAACTGTAATCCAGGCTTCCGTCTGTCATTTGGGGCAGTGAAAAGGGAAAACTCTGGGGATCGCCCTCTTGGGCCAACCGGTCTATTATAGGGCCTCCTGGATATCCCAGCTCCAGGAATTTGGCGATCTTATCCAGGGCCTCTCCGGCGGCATCATCCCTTGTTTTAGCGATGATCTGAGATTCCAGCGGTTCTTTTTGAAAGAACAGCGTTGTGTGTCCTCCTGATACCAGTAATGTCAGCGCCGGATACTCTATATCTGGATTCTCCAGGAGCACCGAACAGGTGTGTGCTTCCAGATGATCCACGGGAATAAGCGGTTTATTAAAATAGAAAGCCAGACCTTTGGCGAAGTTTAATCCCACTAGAAGCGAACCGATCAAACCGGGGCCCTGAGTAACAGCAAAAATATCTATTTCCTTTAAATTTAAACCGGAGCGTCTCAAACTTTCATCCACGATATAGGTCACAGAAAGAATGTGATGCCTGGAGGCTAGCTCTGGGACGATCCCTCCGTAGGGGGCATGGATCTCATCTTGAGAAAGCACGATATTACTTAAAATCCCCCTGCTGTCTGAAAGCACAGCTGCGGCGGTTTCATCACAGGAGGTCTCGATACCTAATATGTACATGATCTATCTCAGCAATTCCAGGCTTACGGTATAAGGGGGAAAGGCGATTCCTTTTTCTGTAATAA
>CAZLBV010000368.1:0-9317 GCA_964557845.1 uncultured Eubacteriales bacterium
CGGCGCAGAGTGATCATTCCTTCTTTCATGGCTGCTTTCTTTATTTCATTGGAATGAGCCCTGGCCAGGATCAACTCTCTAATGGTATCGGTTACTTCCATCACCTCAAAAAGTCCGGTTCTGCCTCTATATCCCGTGTTGTGGCATTCCGCGCACCCCTTGGGTTTATACACCTTGACTTTATCTATTTCATCATCATGAAAACCTATGTCTTTTAACGCTTCAGGCGTTAAATTATGTCTTTCCTTGCATTTTTTACACAAACGCCTTACCAGACGCTGGGCAACGATCAAACTCACAGAATCGGAAACAAGAAATGGTTCAACATTCATGTTCACTAAACGTAAGACGGTGCTGGCAGCATCATTGGTGTGAACCGTTGAAAAGACCAAATGGCCGGTAAGGGCCGCTTTAATGGCAATATCTACAGTTTCAAAATCACGCATTTCTCCGACCAGCATGATATCAGGGTCCTGACGTAAAAAACTTCGAAGCGCCGAGGCAAAAGTCAAACCGATTTCTTCCCGTATGTGTACCTGGTTGATCCCTTCAATATTGAATTCGACCGGATCCTCAGCAGTCATAATATTTCTTCGAATTTCGTTTAAAGTTGAAATGGCAGAATAAAGAGTATTGGTTTTTCCGCTTCCAGTTGGTCCGGTTACCAGAATAATCCCCCAGGGCCTCACGATGTTTCTTTTTACGATTTCCAGGGCCTCTTTTTCAAAACCAAGCTCGGAGAGGTCCAGGCGAAGCATTGATTTATCTAAGATACGGACGACGATCTTCTCACCAAAAATGGTAGGCAAACTGGAAACTCGCATATCAACTTCTTTTTTTTCTCCGTTCTCTAATTTCACCCGCATTTTTATCCGGCCGTCCTGGGGCAGTCTTTTTTCCGCAATATCCATATTGGAGAGAATCTTCACTCGGGAGATAACCGGGTTTTTAAATTTCAAGGCGAGATTCATCATTTCATTTAAGGTTCCATCGAGACGGTACCTTACCCGGAAAGATTTCTCAAAGCTTTCAAAATGAACGTCAGAGGCGCCTTTTTTTATGGCATCAATGAATATAGTATTCACTAAAGTGATGATAGGAGCTTCTTCAGTCGACTGGACCAGCTCCTCAATATCATAATCCTCCTCATCTTCCTCAATGATGTTTACACTGGCATCTTGTGCCTGCTCGATCTCATCCACAATTTTTTTCACCCGGACAGAATCCGAGGATCCATAAAACTTTTTTATTGCATTTGAAATGCCCGATTCAGATGCGATCACTGGTTGAATGCTCAAACCAGTGCGGAATCTGATATCTTCGATCACCTCGAGATCAGTGGGATCCACCATAGCAAGAGTTAAAAATGAGCGGATCCGGTGGATAGGCATGATCAAATGTTTCTTAGCTGTCTCGACCGGGATCAGTTCGATCACTTCCGCATAAACATCAAACTGTTCCAGATCGATATAGGGATAACCCAACTGTCGGCTCAAAGCTTGCGCCATATCTTCCTCAGAAATATATCCCAGGCTTACGATAGCGGTTCCCATATTAACATCATTCTTCTTCTGAAAATCGAGAGCCTTTTGTAACTGCTCGGTATTCAGTAGTTTTTCCTGTAACAGAAGTTCTCCCAGATTAGAACCCATTATTTCCCCTTAGAATAAAAAAAGTCATCTCATTTATTTCCATATAAATAACACTTTTTGTCACTTCACTCGCTAAACGATTATAAGAGTATAACAAAATTTGTCAATCACAGCCTGCATTAATAGTGACGCCTTCTCTTTCATTATTTTCTCAACCCACGTCAATCAGCCCTGTTTTTATATATCTAATTGAAGGTGCAGTTAATAGTTACAGAAATTGTCAATATCGTCAATCACCATACAAGAGGATATTCAAGGTGATTTTTTTAGTGCAGGGGGTCACCTTTAGGGGTTAGGTTAAAAGGATACTCCCTCCTCTTTAAGCTTATAAAAGGAGTTAGGACGTGAAATGATCCCAAAGGGTTTGAGACATTATTTGCGGAATTTTTTAATAAATTCTTCAACCTCAGGCACCCCACCCTGGTAAACCAGGTATCCATTATAAGGTTCCCTCAGTGTGATCTCATCGTTTATCGGATTTAACATGATCTCTTTGACCTTGTTCAGATCCTCAGTTTGTCCCAAAGCCCAGCCTAATTTAATATATGCTACTTCAGGCAGCATGTTTTCCGCCGGGATTACACCCAAAGCCAACATGTCTCGTCCGGTTTCATACACATTCATGTGCACATATCCCCATAATGTCTGCACGGTCATATACACCGCCACATTTTTTTCTCTAGCCCGTTCCAGGGCCGGATAAAGCGGTTTGTTGACATGGCCTAATCCTGTTCCCGCAATCACAATTCCTCTGTATCCATTCTCGATCAAGCTTTCGATGATATCCGGCCGCATGTTGGGATAGTAATATACAATGGAAACTTTTTCCTCAAAATAAGGATAGATATCAACCTCTCTATCTTTTCTTCTAGAATGATAATCCTTCTTCAGGGGCTCGAAGGAAGACCTTGTGACTTTAGCTAAAGGGATATCGCCTATGGTCCTGAAAGTCGAACGGTAAGAAGAATGCATTTTTCTTACCCGCGTGCCTCTGTGAAGAAAACCATATTCATCTGAGGTTGGACCAAACATACACACCAGCACTTCAGCAAGATCGGAATGGCCGGCGGCATAAGCAGCATGCATGAGATTTAAGGCGGCATCAGAACTAGGACGGTCAGAAGAACGCTGCGAGCCCACCAGGACGACCGGTATGGGCAGATTTTGGACCATAAACGTCAAAGCTGCAGCCGTATGATGGAGCGTATCCGTTCCATGACCGATGATGATCCCTTGGATCCCTTTTTCTATTTCTTTGCCGATCGCAACCGCCAGGGCTTTATACTGAGCCGGTCCCATATTCTCGCTAAACACGGCAAACAGTTTTTCGGTGGTTATATTACAGATGTCCGCCAGTTCCGGGACAGCTCCATATAACTCACCGGGGGAAAAAGCCGGGATGACGGCTCCTGTCCGGTAATCCAGGCGGGATGCGATCGTACCTCCTGTCCCGAATAATTTGACATTGGGTTTTTCCCGAGAATAAGGAAATTCCTTTTCAGGGATCTGATATTTTGCTTTTTTATATCCTGTCTCCTGAATGGATTTGATGGTATCCACATTGATACCGATATTGTAACCTGAAGCGATCTTAAGCACGATATGACTATCATCATCGTTTTCGGAACGCGGCAAGATGGTACCCGTAAACATTCCCCGGGTGGTATCAACCATAACTTGGCCCCAAACCCGGGCATTATATTTTTTGAGTATATCCAATCCCCGTCCCCGGTATCCTTGAAAAATATCCTTCTGCATCATTGTGAATTCCTTAGATTGTTTTCGACCATGGCCTTCAATTCAGATAAGGGAATATTCCCCACAGCTTGAGGTCGAAGCTCTCCCATTACCCAACGCGCCTCTTTTTCATCGTCCTGGTGAACAGATGTCTCTTCATACTTTTTTTTCAAATAGGGTATCTGATCCAGTATTTCTTCTCTTGGAACCTTTCTGAAATTTATAGTTGTTAAAACCGAATCGAGGTCCATGTTGGGATGCCGGTAAACCTCAGGCAGCATGACCGGGGCAATGGATAGATCCAGGTCTTTTTTCTTAATAAACTCAAATAGATCGAATATCTTTTCATATGTAAAATCAGGAGAATTGGGAAATCGCCCTTGCATATTCTTTAGCTTATGGCCTAAAAAAGCACCCAAGAATCGGGGATTAATATCCAATTCATGATGAATCCTTTCCATAAGGGGAACCAGATTATTTCTCAGGATATAGACATGTGTATCCTCCGGAACATGCCAATGTCTAAGCTGAGACAACCTCTCGGATACATCAGGCGGGAGCCGGTTTCTGATCTTTTCGATATACTCATCATCCAAAGGAATAGGGGCAGAATCAGTATCTGGGTACATACGATCGGCACCGGGAAGGACTCTTTCGAAAATGGTGGTGCCGTCTTCGAATGATTTGCGGCTCTCTCTGGGAACTCCATTAAAGGCCAGTTCGCATCTTTCTTCTACAGTCTCCAGAGCAGTAGGGATATCCTCAGGAGGACCAAAGACCAACAGTTGCGCATCACCCTTTATTCCCTGCAGCCTGATTCTCATCCCCTCAAAAAATGAATCCGGAAGAATGGGATCTAACTGTTCTGAATGAAGAAGATTCGGCTTCTCGATGCAGGCAATCACTTTCAAGCGGTCGCTTATCTCATCGGCGAATATCTTTCCCGGCTGGGTAAAATGTGACAAGATCCCCTTGAACCCTGGAAGATTGATCCCTATAAAGCTGAACCCTTTTTCCCTAGGGCCAGAAAAAAAATCATGATTAAAATAAGGATCATCCGGAGATAAATTTTCATGTAAGATCTTCCTTTTCTTGGAATCGTTCTTGCTTTCATTAAGAAGTTCTTTGATCCTGAGTAAGGCCCACTGGCGAAAGACTTCATTATGGGTCAGATCCGGAATCCATTTGTTATGGGAGACTCCCTTTATTTCGATCCTGGTCCCTCCCCGGCAGCTGACATTCACATCTTCCCGGCCGGAGCCTATACCGGTGTTGACTTTTCCGGTGCTCCGATTCAGGAAGCGTATGTATTCGGCTCCTTCACGGACTTCATCCGGATTTGCAAAATCCGGATACGTGACTGTTTCGATCAGAGGCATTCCCAGGCGGTCCGTCTGGTAAATACGGACATGTCTGATATCAGATATTTCCCGGCAGGAATCCTCTTCCACGCTCAGTTGGATCAGCCTTATCTTTTTGTTTTTTAGCTGGATCTCGCCTTCGACACCCAGGATAGCTGTCCTTTGGAAGCCGGTGGGAATACTTCCATCCAGATACTGCTTGCGTATGATATGAACTTCACCCACTATGTTAAATTTACACAGCAGGGCTATTTCCAGAGCGATCTCCAGAGCTTCCCGGTTGATCGGAAAAGGAGGTGTATCATCAATATCATAAGTGCAGGCTGTCTCATTTTTGATCCTGTAGATAATGGTTTTTCTGGTCTTGAATTCCATTAAGGCTGTTCCATCGTATTCCCCTAATTCACTCAGGGTGGGCCGCATATGCCTTATGATCTCGGCATCGTAATCATCATGATCGTTATAGATCCCGGCCGGACATCTGCAAAAAAGTTTTTGTTTGGTTTTTAGCTGTTGATGGACTTCAAGACCTGATTTAAACCCCACTCTATCGTAATCTGCCTGCACGGCATCTTTGCGGGCTACATATCCTATCGCGTTTTTGGAATCTTCATAATTTTTTTTCGGATCAAATTTATCTTGTTTCATCCTCTATCCAAGTTTTTCCGGATTTCAAATTATTAGTTATAAACCGGAAAGTTTTTCTTTATGGAAACCGGTATTGTAGCAGAAACATCAATCAAATCAAATCATGAAAGCTTTCACAATCCAAGTTTATTATTGGTGTATTTCGTGATCAGCAGATTGCGGAGGTCCTTATACATCTGAACGGTTTTTTCCATACATTCCCGTGTATAGTCAGTCAAAAATTTCAAGGCTTCTGCTTCATTCTTTTCATACAATTTTAATGCCTGTGAATCGATCTCGGCCTGTTCACCAAAAAAACCGGCCTCTAAAGGATCCCTTACTTCTTTAAGATCGTTTATGGCATCCTGCCATCTTAAATAAAGCAGATTGTCCACAAAATCAATGGCCCACCGGGCTGAATCTTCGCTAAATACATCCGGGTCATAGGTTTTATACAGCGAAGATATTTCCTGAACACCGGCATAAATAGGAACATAAGTGCTGACATGCTGGTTGTCGAGATAAAACCAGTAGACGCCGCCGATAGGGGCAGGCAGCCATCCCCTTAATTGAGCGACCATCCCATACCCGCCTCTTGAAACCATCCGCCGCCAGGTTATATCCAACAGCTCGCGCATATCCCGGGTGGGAAAAGGCGTGGCCATCGGACTTTTTTTAAGCCGGCCTCTTCCATCCGGAATAAACCAGTCAACATCTGCTGTCATGTCATAGATCGTCCCTTCAAAAACAGAGCGCTGAAAAGCGATCACATCCTGTACGGATAATTTTTTCTCCGGCTTCACCGAAAAGGGATAGATAGAGATCGGCTCAATATATTGGTGATAAGCATCATATCCTGAATAAGGCGTTCGCAGTTTTCTATCCGGCCAATCCTTGAGATTGGGAGCAAACGTACTGAAAAAGAGCCAAAGCCGTCCGACCGCCCATTCCCTGGGAGTAGGCGCATAGACATCCTGCCAGATAAAGGGTCGGCCGACGTCCGGATCATACCATCCGTGATCAATCGCGAACTGCATATAATTTTCCGAAGCCATGAAATAATCAGGCTGCGACAGATTGATCTCTTTAATGACGCTCCAATTGGGAACGATCGCGATATGATCATCCGGCACCCTCTGTGCCGCCCAGATCGCTCCCAGTTCACCGCTTTCAGGATCCCATTCCGGTCCGACACTAAAGACTTCCAGGATCCAGGCTTCCTCAGTATCCGCAATACAGAGAGCCTCTGATTCAGGCCCGCACGAAGGAAGGAATCCGTATTCTTCTACCAATGAGGTGATCAAAGCTATAGCCTCCCTGGCTTTTTTACAGCGCTGTAGGGCGAACAACTGGGCCTGTTCGATAGTCATGATCTGTTTTCCGGTGGTCACATCTGTCTTCAATTCCTCCCTTTGGCTGAGAGTACTCTCTCCAATGGCTAATTGGTGTTCATTCATTTGGGGATACCCGGTATGAAAATAGGCATAGGTCTTTTCCACCTGGGGAATATAACCGAGGATCCGGCCGTATTCATACAGAGGCTTTTTTACATCCTGAAGGCCGTAATAAACCGGGGCCATATCGCCCTTTTTATAGGTTTTCCCATGGACCACATGCACACGGCATTCAGGGCAGCATCCGGTATGGGATGTGATCACAGATCCGTCAATAGAGGCCTTTTTCCCGACGATAATATCAGTGCAGTGGTCATCGCTTTTATCCGGAGCAGTATCTGCTGCTGTTCCGGCTGTAAATAATGTAAGGATTAAGAAGCTCACTCCAATACATGCCTTAAACAAATTTGTCTTTTTCATACTTTTAATCTCCTCCCCTTAAAATGCTTTTATTTTCCATCAACTTAATGAGGCTCAATCCAGTTGCGGATGTCTCTGGTGAAAGTCAGTCGCTTCCTGATAAGCCTTGGCAACCGCCAATACCTCAGCCTCTCTATATAGCCTGCCGATAAACGTGATACTCACAGGCCTTCCCTTATCATCAAAACCGTTCGGCACTACCACCGCAGGATGTCCGGTCAAATTGGTTAAAAGCAGGTTATTCCCCCGGCCATAGGGAGCAATGTATACGTCTATGTCCTTCAGTTTTTCCGCCATGGCAGCCATCAAGAGGCTTCGGATGCGGTTGGCCTGGATATACTCTACGGCCGGGACAAACCGAGCCTGCCGGAAAATGTTCGGCCAAGAACCTCCAGTTTGCCTGACAAGCAGGTCATCTTCATTGCTTCTGGTCAATTCATCAAAGGCCGCAGCCGCCTCGGCATTAAGGATAAAGGACAAGGCTGAAACTGGCAGATCAGGCAGTTCCAGCGGAATAAGTTCTATTCCTAATTCTTTCAACTTGTCCAGAACAGCCTGGTCATATTCCTTGCGTTTGTAATCACCTTCGAATTCTGATTTTAAATAACCGATACGCAGTTTTTTAATATCCATTTCCGGATCCCAGTTAAAGGGAAGATCAACAACCGTAAGGTCCTGATTATCAGGACCACGGATGGCCTCAAACACCAAGGCACAGTCTTCAACTGTCCGGCAGATCGGGCCGATCTTGTCCATACTCCAGCTCAAGGCCATGGCTCCGTAACGGCTGACCCTTCCGAAGGTGGGCCTCAATCCGGACACACCGCAGCGAGTTGCCGGAGAAAGTATCGATCCCCAGGTCTCTGTCCCGATGGCAAATCCCACTAAGCCAGCAGAAGTCGCGGCCGCAGATCCGGCTGAAGATCCACTGGAACCCTGTTCCAGATCCCAGGGATTTTTGGTTTTTCCTCCAAACCAGACATCTCCCATGGCTAAAGCTCCCATCGTCATCTTGGCTACTAGAACAGCTCCTGCTTCCTCCAATTTCTTGACCACAGTGGCGTCTTTATCTATAACTTGGTCTTTATAGGGCATGGCTCCCCAGGTAGTCTTGATTCCTTTAGTCGCTAAAAGATCCTTAGCTCCCCAGGGAATACCGTGAAGAGGGCCCCGATAGCGGCCTGCGGCTATTTCCTCATCCGCCTTCATGGCCTGTTCCAGGGCCAGTTCCTCAGTCAGCGTGACTACACATTCAAGCCTGGGGCCATATTTCTTCAGCCGAGCTAGATACATTTCAGTAAGCTGAACAGATGTGATCTTACGGTTTTTGATCAACTGAGAAAGAAATGTAACCGGGTAAAAAGCCATGTCTTCCAAATTATCCGGAACCTCAAACTCAGAGACGTCCGGAAAGTAAAATTTCGGCTGACCCTCTATAAATTCATATTCAATACCTGGCACAAAGGGATTAAACAAAAGGGGCGGAGCTGTATCATTTGAGAGGTCTATCTCTCTGATTTTTTCATAATCGGAACGACTGCTTTTTACATCGTTTAGCATCATTTCCCGTTCCGCTTCAGTGAATTCTATCCCGATGATCTTTTCGCCGGCCTTTAGGGTACTCGTTGTAAATTTGCCTTCTCTAAGCAGCAAATAAACACTTAAGGCCGCACTCAAAACAAACAGTACACAAACTAAAATAAACAAAGCAACCTTCCACCGGGAAGTGCTGGTTTCTTTTGTATCACACATGAGATTTATTCTCCTTTTTTCTAGGAAATGGATAATAGAGAAACATCCCTATCAAGATATCATAAAAAATATCAGTTATAAAAGAATTTGTGAGAATCATCTCAATTAACTTACCGTTCTCTAACCATTCGAGAAAATCCCCCAAAACTTTCTAAATAATTGATTTATGTTATTTATTACAATCAAATAGGTCATAGTCCAAGTTGAATCTATAGATTTATGTGGGCACCTTTCTCCCCCCTCTCTCCCCAAGGAAGTTCCCCCTTTTTTTGACAAAATTCCACTGCTGTGTTATAGGCATTAGTCCAAGCTATAAAAAGGATTGTAAGGTCAAATAAACATGAGCACGCCGCTGGAAAAATGGGTGGAAGAGC
>CAZLBV010000369.1:0-6243 GCA_964557845.1 uncultured Eubacteriales bacterium
GGCATGGCACCCTCTGATCTAATATATTTAATTTTGATTCTTTTAGTTTATCCTAAGTTAATATTTATAAGTTTTCAATAAATAATTATTCTTGAACGACAAAAATCATAGTTAAATAGTGGAAAGTATTCGGAGTGCCCGAGGAGTAAAGAATGCTGAATAGTTCAGGCTAATTTAACATGGGTTGACATTATTACTTAGTACCAAGATAATGTATTTGTCAGAAAATAAAATAAAAAAATATGCTGCTTTTCAAAATTTTTCATAACAGGGTATAATAGATATAAATTTCACAGAATAACAAATTATGTTAAATAAAAATCAGCATTAACAACCATTAAAAAGGAATTTCAAATGAAAGACGACGAACTAAAACAACAATTTTTGGTCGCCACTACCAAATTGTCAGAAGGGGATGTTAATAATTTCATTGGGATCATGAGTATTGGAAAAGAACTTGGCCTTAACCGCACCAATACTTTTGCCGTAGTTAGAGAGCTAGAGTCTGAGGGACTTATTAAATATAGAACAGATGCAGGCGACATAATCAGCATTACAGACAGTGGGATAAATGAAGCCGTAAGAATACTGACAAACTCTTCATCTTCCGCCGAAAAACGCGACATACCCGATCGCGGAGAGGAAGATAAATCAAGAGAAGAGGAAATCAAAAAAAGAGAAAAGGAAATTCAAGAGCGAGAAGATGAAATAAGGGAAAGAGAAGAAGAGATGAAAAAGAGAGAGGAGGAGATAAGTAAACGAGAAGAAGAGGGAAAAGAGAAGGAAGAAAAGAAAAAAGAAGACGAGAAGAAAAAAGAAGATGAAACCAAGCGAGAGAAGGAAACAAAAAAGCGAGAAGATGATGTGCTTAAACGAGAAGAGGATGTACGTAAACGGGAAGAAGATGTACGCAAACGAGAAAAAGATTTACGAAAACGAGAAGGAGAGGTCTTAAAACGTGAAGAGGAAGAAAGCAAGAGAGAGGAAGAATTAAGTGAGCGAGAAGAAAAAGAAAGCCAAAAAGAAAAAGAATTGAAAAAATGGGAAGAGGAAATAAGCCAAAGAGAAGATGATATAAAAGAAAAAGAGGAAGAACAGGAGAAGAAACGAAAAGAAGAATTATTGGGTAGTGATATTCTGGTTGTTTACAGTCACGAAGATAAGGCCAAGGATGAAACTATAAGCTTCATCGAAGAATTGGGACTTAATTCGGTCGTCCTCCGGGAAACACCAGATAATGGAAATGAACTACTTGATAGATTTGAAGATCATAAGAATTTAGGTTTTGCCATTGTATTATTGAACCCCGATGATCTGGGAGACTCCAAAATCCAAAGATGTGAATTAAGACACAGAACAAACCAAGGGACTATCTTTGAACTTGGATATCTCATCGGAAAATTAGGGTGGAACAGAGTATGCGCTCTTTATAGTGAAGGTATAGACCTTCCTGCAGAAAATGAAGGTATAGTCTATATAGGAATGGATAAAGATGGGAATTGGAAAAAAAAGATTGTGCGTGAAATTAAGACCGCTGAGTTAGAAGTAGATGCTGAAAAAATTCTCCAATTTTATTGATCCAAATATTTAAATCCAAACCAAAATGACTTTAAGCTGATGAATATCACTAGTTTAGGCTTTGATACATGGTTCAAAGAAAAAATCGACCCTATTAAAATAAGCGATTTTGAAATCTCAAGAGTCATTACTGTTGAAAAAAATAGTTTTATCATCACAAATGGCAAATGGGATACAATTGCAGAGCTCAGCGGAAGGCTTTTATTCAATTCTGACTCCCCTGTTGATTATCCTGCTGTGGGCGATTGGGTTTACGTACAGTATTTTAATGAGAATACCTTTGCGGTCATTCATGATATTTTTCCGAGACGAACTTTATTAAAAAGGAAAACCGCAGGTAAAAAGGTAGAATTTCAGGTTATCGCCGCCAATATTGATACAACACTGATCATCCAATCTCTTGACCAAAACTATAACCTCAGACGATTAGAGCGTTACTTGGTAATGGTGCTTGAAAGTAACATTAGGCCGTTGGTATTATTGAGCAAAAGCGATCTCCTCTCCCCTATTGACATAGATAAAAAAATTGCAGATATTCGGAAAGACATGCCGGATATTCAGATCAAGGCTTTCAGCAATACAGTTGTCTCAGATCTAAAAAAGATAGGAGGGCTGCTAGAACCGGGAAACACCTATTGTCTTCTTGGATCATCTGGGGTTGGTAAGACTACGTTAATAAATAAATTAATGGATGTGAACTTATTTGAAACTCAACCTGTCAGGGAAAAGGACAGCAAGGGAAGACACACTACATCACGTCGGCAGTTAATCGTTTTAAAGAACGGGGCCATGATCATCGACACGCCGGGAATGCGGGAACTGGGTAATATTGCCGTTGACTCAGGTATTCACGAAACCTTTAAAGAAATAACAGATCTGGCAGAGCTGTGTCGTTATAAAGATTGTTCTCATACTATCGAGGAAGGCTGCGCCGTCCTAGCTGCTCTGGATGGCGGTAGAATTTCCCGGGATCGTTATCAAAATTTCATAAAAATGAGAAAAGAGTCATCCTTCCATGAAATGTCCTATCTGGAAAAAAGACAGAGAGATAAAGAATTTGGTAAATTATGTAAATCCGTTATGAAACACAAAAAATTGAAATAATTGCTTTTTTAAAAATTATGAAAGGAGAGTAGTAATGGAAAGGTTAAAAAATATTTCTTTAGTTTCATTTATTTTATTAATTTTACTAGTTGCTTCAATTTCATGCACCGTTCAAAAAAGAGACAAGCAGATCCTTACAGATGAAGATTACGCTCACGCCGAGAAATTTCTTAGACAGCATACAGAAAAACTGGTGTTCTATGCCAATGTCCGGCCTGGTTGGATAGATGGCAACACTTTCTGGTATCGTAACGACATTCCGGAAGGTCATGAGTTTATACTTGTTGATGCTATAAACAAGCAAAAAACAAGAGCATTCGATCATGAAAAACTTGCTTCGGCCTTATCTAAAGCTGCGGAGAAAAGCTATGAACCTTTTAACCTTCCTTTTCAGAGAATCGAATTCTCTAAA
Organism: uncultured Eubacteriales bacterium; assembly: GCA_964557845.1. Classification (GTDB taxonomy): domain Bacteria; phylum Acidobacteriota; class Aminicenantia; order Aminicenantales; family Aminicenantaceae; genus CAZLBV01. The sequence continues at coordinate 3,095 of CAZLBV010000369.1, forward strand.
GACCTGAATTTAATTACATTTACTATAGATTCTTTTCAATATACCTATGATATTCAGAAAAATATCTGCCAAAAGGATAACCAGGAACAAAGTATTAACCGGAACTGGATGGTTTCTCCTGACGGTAAACAGGCAGCATTCATCCGCGATTACAATCTTTGGGTTAGAGATCTCACAACTGGAAAGGAAACGCAGTTAACCTTTGATGGAGTCAAAGATTTCGGCTATGCCACCAACAATGCCGGCTGGGCCAAAAGCGATCGACCGGTGCTGCTCTGGTCACCGGATTCCAAAAAGATAGCCACGTTTAAACACGATGGAAGAGAGGTGGGAGAGATGTATCTTGTGACTACCAATGTCGGTCATCCCAAGCTGGAGGCTTGGAAATACCCTCTTCCTGAAGATGAAGTCATTTTTCAGATACACAGAGTAGTTATTCATATCGAGGAACCGCGGATCGTTAGACTTCAAATGCCTCCTGATCAGCACCGTTCCACCATCACCGATCACATTGCGTTGCGAACAGGAGAACTTGCGGATGCAGAGTGGAGCCTGGATTCTAAACAGTTTGCTTTTGTTTCTGTCTCCCGGGATCATAAGCATGTCATCCTCCGGACAGCCGACCCAAATACAGGAGAGATCAGGGATATAATGGAAGAAAAAGTCGATACCTTTTTTGAATCAGGATTCAATAAAATAAACTGGCATGTATTGTTTGATACAAATGAGGTTATTTGGTTTTCACAGCGCGATGATTGGGGACATCTTTATCTTTATGACCTGCAGACTGGCAAATTGAAAAACAGGATAACAGAAGGCAGCTGGAATGTGCTGCAGGTGCTCAATATTGACAGAAAGGATAGGACCATTTTCTTTACTGGCTGCGGCCGGGAAGGAGGTGATCCTTACTTTCAGTATTTTTATAGCATTAACATGGATGGATCCGGTTTAAAACTGCTGACGCCAGAAAACGCCAACCATTCTATTTCTTTATCCCCTTCAGGGGCTTATTTTGTCGACAGCTATTCAACCCCAGTGGAACCTCCCACATGTGAACTCAATGATAAAAAAGGACAAAAACTGCTTGCTCTTGAGAAAGCCGACATTTCCCGGCTCATTGAATCCGGCTGGAAGCCACCTCTCCCCTTCTCTGTAAAGGCAAGGGATGGAAAAACCGACCTCTATGGTCTTATGTTTAAACCCACAAAATTTGATGAAAGCAAAAAATACCCCATTATCAACTATATATATCCGGGACCGCAGACAGGAAGTGTGGGCAGCCGCAGCTTTTCTGCCTCCCGGGGTGAAAACCAGGCATTGGCCGAGCTGGGATTTATTGTGGTTTCCTTAGATGCCATGGGAACACCCATGCGCTCAAAATCGTTCCATGCAGCCTACTACGGCAATATGGGAGATAACGGACTGCCTGATCAGATCACAGGCATGCAGCAGTTAGCTGAGCAATATCCCTGGATCGATATTGACCGGGTGGGTATTTATGGTCATTCAGGCGGTGGATTCGCCTCCACAGATGCTATCCTTCGTTATCCTGATTTCTTTAAGGTAGCCGTAAGCGGAGCCGGAAATCACGATAACCGGAACTATGAGGATGACTGGGGAGAAAAATGGCAGGGACTGCTGGAGACCAATCCGGACGGTACGACAAATTACGATAACCAGGCTAATCAGCTTCTGGCTAAGAATCTAAAGGGTAAGCTGCTGTTAGCTCATGGAACCATGGATTCGAATGTTCCCATGTACAATACTCTCCTGGTCGTAAACGAGCTGATCGCAGCTAATAAGGATTTTGACCTTATCTTATTTCCCAACCGAGGACATGGATTTGGCCGTGAATCCTATATGATAAGGTGCCGCTGGGATTATTTTGTCAAACATTTACTGGGTGCCGAACCTCCTTTAGAATATAAGTTTGAGTATGAAAATAATCGGTGATCGTTAGATAAGACCGGAAAAAACATTGATCTTAGCTGCCGGCTGCTTTAGATTAATTCTTTTCGTTTAATTTTAATCATTAAAATATCCCTGCACACTTTGCAGAGGTTTAATGTGCATTCAAAATAGACTTCTTCCTGCAGATCCTGTTCGTTCATATTTTTAGTCTCGTATGCGATTTTTTTCAATTCGTTCCAGGTGTTTTTATAAAAATCCGATTCTTCCACTATTATCTCGGGTGAGGCATAGAGCTTTAAATCGAGAATATAATGAGATTTTCCCTGTTCAAGTTCTGAACCGCATAGATCACAATTGAATTTTCTCTGGTCTTGGTTGTTTTTTTTCATTAGTTACCTAACGGAATACAGTTGAGCAGGTTTTAAAACAACTTCGATAATTTTATGTTTTGCTTTTATTTACGTTTTTAATGATCAATCCATCTCTGGGATGATCCTAACCCCAAAAATCGGGCCAACTCTATGCCCTCCGGGATGGGCTTGAAATTTTACCGTTATTTTATCTTTACCTTGGGTCAAATCTTGAGGTATGGGATATTCCTCCAGAATAAAAAAACCATCCTTTTTCAGGGAGATATTCTCAGTGGCGATCTTTTGGTCATTAACAAAGATATCAAAGGTCTTATTTCCCGGAGCTCCGCCCCAGTATTCGACCAGCAATACATTGGGCTTATCTTTTTTAACAGCTAAAATCAGTGATATCCACCCCTCGCGGGCTTCCCAATTTCTTCGCTGTTTGAATCTACCTGGATAAAAATGCTCCCCCTTAAGATCATGGCTTTTTTCGGCCTTTTCATCACCTGGTTGTACAAGATCAATGCTTAATGATTCAATTTTTTGAAGTCTTTCCTGCTCAGCTTTAAGCTCCTCCTGGTATGCTTCCCAGGTTTCTTGTGTGTACATATCCCAGTAAACCGAATATCGGCGGTCATAGATCTTATAAAAAGGTTTCAATTCAACGTTACGCGGATGACCGACTTCAACCATAGTAAAAGTATTCGGCTTACCCTCTACCGGTTCTAACCAGTTAGCCGGATCTCTTTCTTGAGTCATAAGCACAGGAACGTACAATGGATCTTTGCGGTTCGGATCATCTACCGGACCTAGGTCACCGGCAAGGACCAGAGGGCCGTACATAACCGCCACCCGGTTGGGATCATCGGGCATGGCCTCCAGGCG
>CAZLBV010000370.1:0-4390 GCA_964557845.1 uncultured Eubacteriales bacterium
TTTATCCCCTTGGCGGCTGGATCTGTCGTCCGGTATTCCCCGAAGAGGGTGGCAAAACCGCGGGAATAAATAAGCCGGTTGGTTGCGATCGAAAAGACTTTGACATAGTACATACCGCTGTTCATGTCATCAATGAGATTTTCGGGATTTCCAGCCCAAACATCCTGGCGGTAGACCTGATCGATGCTGAAGAAAAGCTCCTCAGCGTCACCTGTCTGGAAATAGTCCATCCGCAAAGTTGCATCGATAAAGTAATCTTCAAAACGAACTCTTTCCTGTGAAAATAGCAAGGAAGGCAAAAATGCCAGGATTACTGCTGTTCGAACTAAGTTTTTTTTACTCATTTTTCCTCCATCTTTAGTAGGATATTTTCGCTATTTTTGCCGCCCAACCTCCACCCGGTGCCAGCTGTAAAGTAAAGGAATCTGCGGTAGTGACCGTTTTCTGAATTTTTTTATAATCATTTCCATATTTATCGGCATTGATACCATCCTGAAAGATTAAAGCTGTGTAGCGGCCTTCCCCCAAAAAGGAAAGATCAAGTTTCAATGTTCTCGGGTCCCAATCGGTCATGGCTCCCACATACCAATTATTCCCGTTTTTCCGGGCGATGAGCACATAATTTCCCACACTGGCTTCCAGAACCCGGGTTTCATCCCATACAGTGGGGACCGGCCCTAGGAATTCCATACATTCTTTTTCCCGAAGATAATGAGAGGGGCTGTCAGCCAGCATCTGCAGAGGGCTTTCATACACAACATACATGGCCAGCTGGTGGCACCTGGTGCCCATGCTCATCGGCCGTGTGAAGACCGGATGAAAATTTTTTTCCTGGGCATTGAGCATGGCTCCTGGGGTGTAATCCATGGGCCCGGCCAGCATCCGGATAAAGGGGATAATGAGATCATGTTCCGGGCTGGGCTGCTTGCTCCATTTGACATTTTCCAGCCCGCGAACCCCTTCGCGGGTGAGGACATTGGGATAGGCTCTTCTCAGTCCAGCCGGCTTATAGGCGCCGTGGAAATCCACGATCATATGGCGCTTGGCAGCCTGTTCCGCTATCTTCCAGTAGTAATTGACCATCCACTGGTCGTCTCTCTGCATGAAATCCACTTTGATTCCTTTTACTCCCATTTTTTCAAACCAATCCAGGGCCGGCTCGAGCTGTTCGTCCAGGGTTTTCCAGACCACCCAGAGGATCACTCCGACATTTTTTTCCTTCCCGTATCGGATGATCTCTTCCAGGTCTATCTCCGGATTGACCTTGAATAGATCAGCCGGATCGGACCACCCTTCATCCAGGATGATGTATTCGATCCCATAGCGGGAGGCAAAGGCAATATAATATTTATAAGAAGAAGTGTTGATCCCAGCCGTGAAATCTACTCCGAAGAGATTATTGGCATTCCACCAGTCCCAGGCGACTTTGCCGGGCTTGATCCAGGATGTATCCTGGATCCGGCCGGAAGGAGAGAGAGCATAGATCATTTGATTTTCGATCAGGTCGGTGTCTTCCCTTGCGATAACCAGCACCCGCCATGGGAGAGTACGGGTACCCGCTGTCTCAGAAATGTAATCCGCCCTTTCTGTGACCTCAACAGTGCGGTCCCGGGTTTGTTTTTCTGTAAGCGCCACAGCCGGGAACAGTCCCTTGATCTCCAATCCTGAGCTGCCGCTTAGATACAATCCCGGGTAATCTTCCAGCCCTGTCTCTGTAATGGCGATCTTAGGGCCGCCAGTGATATCGACCAGAACAGGAAGGGAAGCCATTTTATCAGAGGAGATGCTGCTCAGCGGCAGGTATTCGTACAGCCTTTCCGAGTGGGTCAGAAAGCTTTCCTCGGTAGGAAAATAAACCTTGTGGTCTCCATTAAAGTAGAGAGCTACCTCTTCATTTTCAACCAGAACCCGGCCGCGAAATCCTGTTTGGAATCTATAGGCTACACCGTAGTCATAAGCCCTGAAATCTACCTTAAAGGGCTGATCAAATGAAATGGATAATTCATTATAGCGGTCGATAACCTGTTTTGATTTGACCGCAACCACCGGATAGAGGATCTCATCTACACTGAGTGTGTCTGTTTTTTTTATTTTTGGGTCGGCACCTAAAATCCCTATTTCCATTAAATTCAACGATAAAGGAGAGGGATTTGTCAGCATTTGTCCGTCCAGAAAAACCGAATAGGTTATCTTATCTGCGATAGAAATCTTTACCTGGATGGATTTATTAGGAGAAAAAAGATCGAAATCTTCTGCGGTTAAAGGGTTTGAAAGGAAAAAAACCGTTATAAAAAGGCTCGAAAATATACAGCTTCTAATCATTTTATTAACCAATTTCATCTCTCCTGTTAATTTATATTTAACTCCTGATTATTTATTTTATCCCTTAGTCTATACGCACAAGGGTGAGTTCAACCTCCCGTTTTTTGTTATCCCGTTCAACCGTAAGTGTAACCTTGTCGCCTATCTTATAATTATCCAGGGTATTATAGAGATCATCAAAAGAAGCGATCTCTTTTCCATCCAGACCGACGATCACATCACCTAAGTAGAGGCGGCCCTGTCTGTCCCGGTAGAGCCCTCTCAGTCCCACTTCATAGGCTTCGCTGTCCTCAGGAACTTCATAGACAACCACACCCTTGATCCCCAACCGTCGGGCCACCTGGTCGGTCAGCATGGAAATTCCCAGGCCCGGCTGGATCACACGGCCGTAGCGGATGATCTGCGGGACGATCTTTTTGATGGTATCCACCGGAACGGCGAATCCTACTCCGGCGCTGGAACCGGAAGGAGATATGATCATGGTGTTCATGCCGATAAGTTCTCCGGACGAGTTGAGGAGGGGGCCTCCTGAATTTCCCGGGTTAATGGATGCATCTGTCTGGATCATGTCCCTAATAGTGACTCCGCCGGCTCCGGGCATCTTTCTTCCCAAGGCGCTGACTATGCCTGTGGTTACGGTGTGGTCGAAACCAAAAGGATTCCCGATAGCGATGACTTTTTGCCCTACCTGAAGATCCCTGGAAGACCCGGGTTTAACCGGAAAGAGGCCGGTCAGATCTCCATCGATCTTAAGAACAGCAATGTCTTTTCTGGCCTCTTTTCCTACCAAGTGGGCTTCCCTTTGCTGCTGATCGGGAAGGGTGACCAAAAATCTATCCCCATCTTCGACCACATGATAGTTGGTTACGATATGGCCGCTTACATCCCAGACAAATCCTGAACCGCTGCCGCGTGCCAATTCTGTTTCAGAAAGAAAAAGATCCCGCACCAATTGAATGTTGGTAATGAAGACTACAGAATTTTTATTTCTTCTTATCATATTTATAGTGTTTTGTTCATCTTCTGTGAGTTGACCCTGTAGATTTAATCCCAGGCAAAGGAAAAAACAAGCGGCTATAAAATGAACTATATTCTTTGTTTTACCGGGCATGATTACTCCTGTTATTCATTTATATTTTTTCCAATCCCTTTAAAAGATCGATTGGTTGTTTCATCTATAATCTGTATTTTAACAGAAATTTTTTTTATTTGCATTTGCATTGGGTATGAACCGGGTAGGCTGCATAAGCCAGGCAGGCTTGCTTAATTTGATAAAATCATATAGTATTGTTTGGCCTACAAGACAAGTCTCGGATAAAATATGAGTGATCTATGGACCAGATGTAACAACTGCCGGCGAGTTCTCTATAAACAGGATATCGTCGATAATTTTTATGTTTGTCCCGCATGTGATTATCATTTCAGAATTTCTGCCATAGAACGGCTGCAGATGATGTATGACGAGGGGGAATACGAACTTTATGACCATAGCATCTTATCTCTCGACCCCCTTAAATTTGTAGATACTATGAGCTATGAGAAACGCTTTGAACAAGCCCGTCAGAAAACCGGCATACCCGAAGCTGTTCTGAACACTATAGGCAAAATGGACGGAATCAATGTTCTTATTTCTGCCATGGATTTTTCCTTTATGGGTGGAAGCATGGGCTCTGTAGTCGGCGAAAAGATAACTCGTGCTCTGGAAAGGGCCTATAAGGAACGCCTTCCCATAATCATTATTTCCTGTTCAGGCGGTGCCCGGATGCAGGAGGGAACGTTATCCCTGATGCAGCTCATGAAAACCAGTTCAGCTATTGCCAGGTTAGAAGAAGTTGGCGTTCCTTTTATCTCAGTCCTGACCGATCCAACCACCGGAGGAACGACCGCCAGCTATGCTATGTTGGGTGATATTAATATTGCGGAACCCAATGCCCTTATTGGTTTTGCCGGGCCGCGCGTTATTGAACAGACCATTAAAGAAAAGCTCCCCAAAGGTTTTCAGAGGTCGGAATTTCTTCTGGAACACGGAATGTTGGATGATGTGGTTGAGAGAAAAAATCTAAAAAAA
>CAZLBV010000371.1:0-10565 GCA_964557845.1 uncultured Eubacteriales bacterium
AAGATGAGCAGCGCTGTCATTCCTATAATCACGTAACCGGCGAACGGGAATCCTCCTTCCAGGAAAAGCGGATTTGATCCTTTTTTAATAATATAATAGATCGTGATAAAGATGGGGTGGAGGGCGATCAGAAATAGGATCCAGCGTCCGATCGTTTTGTGGCTTTTGAAGACCCAAATAAGATCGGTAAGAGCCCTGCCTGCCAGCTGCCGAAATCCAAGCAGAACCTGCCAGACAACAAGCACTGTTCCGCACAGGGCGCCGGTTTTGGCCAGCATCTTGAAAGACTGGAGTAAAGGCGTGGGCTCATTCCAGCGGACAAAAAGCAGTGGTGATGCAGCGGTTATGGCAATAGCTGCAACCAGGATACGTTTTTTGGCGGCGACACTCAATATAATTTTTCCTTTTTTTGTTTATATAAAATAAGCATAGATTTTCAACCCTAATAGAAATTCTGTCATCCATCTTACATGGAAAATTGAATACCAGTCAATTATAAAAAAAGATTATTTCTTCTCACAGCTCCCTATCCATTGCGGGATCAACTCTTTTTTTTCAGAAAGTGCAAGAATAAATTTGTCATCATCTTCATCTGCCCGCATGGGAACGATCACAATATATCCCGCATAATACAGTACCGCATCGCTCTGAGAGAGAAAATCCTCAACTTTTTTGGGTGGAAGCATCTGCCAGACTGTTTCTCCATTCTGCTTTTGAGCTTGTGAAAATGAGAAATCTAATAAAATACCTGCCCTTTTCGCAATTTTTATGCCTTTAATCTCTGCTGGTGATATTCTTGGTATACTAACTGTAAGATACTGTTTGGCCTTTAACTTCCGGACCAGGTCGCTCTTAGACAATTCAACTATCCAACGGCAGGCTGAATCTAATGCATCCGGAATATCTTCATTCATTCCGGACACAGCTACAGCCGGGACCCCCCAGTAGGCTGCGATCCTTGCGGCTCCAATCGTACCAGATACTATCCAGTCAAAGCCAAGATTTGGCCCATCATTGATACCCGAGATCACTAAATCCGGAGGATTGTCCCTCATCAATCCCTTAAGTGCCAGCAAAATACAGTCTCCCGGATATCCATCTACCCCATAAGCATAAATACCATCTCCCAAGAAAACTTCCTCTACACTGAGAGAATGTTTGGAAAAAACAGAAATATAGTGTGCACTCCCACTGCGGTTTTCCATAGGAGCAACCACCCAAGTCTCTGCTGTCTCGGACAAAGTCCGGGCCAGTTTAATTAATCTAACATCTTGAATACCATCGTCATTGGTTATTAATACTCTTTTTGGCCATTCTCCCTCATAACTTTTTCCATGGATGACAAATGAAATAAGGACAATAATCAGAGGAAATATGAAAAAGGTTTTTTTCATTCTATTTTCTCCTTATACAGATTGCATTTTCAATTAATTTACTCCTCTTTATATTTATTTTCAGCTCTTCAATCAATCTTTTTTGGTTCAGCTTAGTACTTTTCCTTTTTCCATTGAATACAAGAGTAACATAGCAAGTCATGATTCCGGCTTTATGATTTGTTCTAATTTAAGTTATAATCATTTCGACAAAATGAATATCCATGAAAAAGATTCGCCTATCTACCGTTTTTATAAAGGTCAATGGGAACAATTTCGACATAAATTTTTGGGGGTTTTTATTTTTTCAGCAGTATTGTTCACTTTAACAGCCGTAATCGCCTATATTTACTTTCTCTATCACCCTGAACAGGCACAGAGTGCTTTTGGGAAACTGGTGGAGGCTCTAAGAAGAAAAATACCCGCAGACCTTGAAGGATCAGCCCTGGCGCTTGTTCTGTTTTTTAATAACAGTACTGTTTCTTTTTTTTCCTTAATACTTGGTTTGATTCCCTTTCTTTTTCTGCCTGTATTTATAATAATCAGCAATGGCACGGCCATGGGGATTGTTAGTGCGATCTCTACTACTCAAGGACTTAATCCATTTATTGTTTTTTTAAGCATAGCACCTCATGGAGTGCTTGAGCTTCCGGCAATCTTATATACAGCAGCCATGGGAATTTATCTTTCCCGGGAAATAATCAAGCATTTGCTTTTTCAGGAATATATTCAGGAACCTTTTATCCCTCTTGTAAAAAAGGTTTTTATTACTTTTGTTGGTGTGATATTGCCCCTTTTGGTATTAGCCGCTTTGATCGAATCTTTTGTTACACCAACTTTGATCCGTCTTTTTTAATCTGACCAAACCTTTTATCTGCCTGTCTGCTCTATTGTGAATTCTTTAAATATATATCGAAAAAGGCTGCCCATCGGGCCCACAAATCTGTATACATCCCAAGACATCGCAGCCAAATTTACATAACCGTAAAAACATCCATTAAATGAAAGATCCAGGCATAAAGGCCTAAAATAATGATCACACTGATGAATTGAAGCAGTCGACTTTGATCTATCTTCTTTTCTAAAAACTGGATCAAATTCCAAAGAGCAAATGCCTCCAGGGCAAAAGGAAGAAAACCCCCATATCCAAATACCGGCATCTGAAAGATCCGGCCGAAGTTTAAATAAGGCAGGGTATATTCCCACCGGGAATTAGACCAGAAATTGAGCAGTTCCCAAAGAATACCGGCAGCAAATCCTGCAGCCAGCCAGGAATATATTCTCCCTGCCCGGCCCTTTTCCAGATCAAAATATAAAGAATCATTTTTCATTCGATAGTTTATGGGTTCCAAGAGGAGAATAAATCCCAACCATACCAGAGGAAAAAATAACTTTGGAAATAGCAAACATAATCCCAAGAAAATGATCCCCAAAATCACTGATCCATTCAGGAAAGATTTTTTCTTAACTGCGTCAAATGCGGGCAAAGCCTTATCTTTAAACATATTTAAAAACAATTCTGACAATTCAACTAAGGCCGGAAGCACAGTGGCAAAAGCAATAAAATATCCGGTCCATCGGACAGGAAGTGAAGCAGGAAGGTCATGATAAGACCAGTTTTGCAGCCTGAGATTGAATAATTCAAAGATCAGCCAGACCAAAACAGATATAAAAGCCATAAAAAAGAATTTTTTGGGTGAACGGAAAAGAGGAGAGGTTTTCTTCAGCCTGAAATTTAAGCTGTCAAAGATAAAGATCAAAGACCACCACGCAAATATATAAAACCAGGTCTTCATGAAGAAAGAATTCAAAATAAGCAGTAAAATTGAAAATAAAAGCAGCCCACTCCCCAAATACAGATTCAACAATATCCAACGCTTCATAACATAATTTAAAATACAGGATTTCTGTCTTAATTGTAAAGATTCAATCTATTTATATAACTTCTTAAATTTATAGAAAAACTATTCGAAAATGCAAAAATTTTGTTAATCGCATTTTTTCAGTCTTCATTGACTGATTTTTAACCGGTTTTATTGTATAATGCTGTTTCTGAGCAAGGAGGTTTTGACATGCAAAAACTTGCAGTCAGTTTACTGATATTTTTATTCCTTATTCCTATATCGACACTTTCATCCCAAGAAACCGAAGAAACTATATCACCTGTTTTTATCCGGATCACCATCTACCCTACCATCAGTCTCTCCCGCTATGACTATAACAATGATATCGATCTATATGAAATCCGGACATATATTGAATTGAGAAAGGAATCCCAATTAGGACCTCCAATAGAAGGAGCTCAGATAACGGTGCTTGGGCAAACTCTTGACTTCACCAACAGTCATTATGAAAAAAGAATAAGAGTGGATAAAGAAAAACTGCCAGAAGAAATCGAGATCTCTATACAAACTTTGGGAAAATTTGAACTTAAAGAAAAAGTTTCTATCCCGATGTGGCTGACTCTTAAAGAACCTCTCCCGCAAATCTTAGAGGATAAAAGTGATTTAAAAGTGAGCTGGGAATTCTCAAAATATAAGGTACCGGTTAATATCAACATCTATGATTTTAAAAGCGGCGACTCGATAGAGAGTGAAAACCACACAGATAAAACCTCGATCATCATTCCCGGTGAGCGAATTCCTTCGGAAACCATAATCAGGATCTATGTGATTTCTTCATGGTTTTTAAAACATTATCTTCATGGAGGTAACAAAGCCAGAGGGTCAGAGATCAATGTCATTCCCTGGTCTCAGGTATTTCTTAGAGCCAGATCATAATTTTAAATAGAAATTATTTCTCATTATTGAGCTCAAAAAAGGAAAAAATAAATTCAAATGAAAATTAAACTTGTAAAGCTCATATCTGGATTTTTTTTCATCTGCCTATATTTACTATACTTCTCTTTAATAGTTTACTGCCAGGAAACTCAGGAAACCGATGAACTGCGAAGCGTGGCCCCCAACATATTCCTTGACTGTGAAAGAAGAATCTGTGACATGAATTATATTCGGACAGAAATCACCTTTGTCAATTATGTCCGTGACCGCCAGAGTGCTGACGTTCACGTTATTATAACCAGACAGAGAACCGGAAGCGGAGGAAATGAATACACCATATCTTTTATCGGCCGTGGGAAATACAGCGGTAAAGATTCCACTCTAAAATATTTCTCCAGGCCCACAGATACTTCTGATACGATCCGCAAAGGCATGGCCAATGTCCTTAAAAAAGGACTCGTACCCTATGTGGTGGACACACCCCTTGCAGAATATATTTCAGTCTCCTATGCACAAACTTCAACTGCCCGGCCCTCTCAAGTCAAAGATAAATGGGATTACTGGGTTTTTAGTGCGGGTTTGAGAGGAAACCTGAATTTTGAGGAACTTTCTAAAAGATACAACTACTCAATTTCTTTCTCGGCCAACCGGACAACGGAAGACCTTAAATTCAGCTTTTGGGCCAATCGAAATTATAACCATCGAGAATATGAGATCGATGAATCAGAAGAGATTATAACTACATCCGATCGAAAAATGGCTTATACACAGCTGATAAAAAGCCTGGGTACTCACTGGTCCACTGGCGTATCCTTGAATTTGTTTTCATCTACATACGATAATGCCGAGTTTTTTTTCACATTAAGCCCTGCGGTTGAATTCAATGTTTTTCCCTATGAACAATCTACCCGGCGAGAACTCAGGATTCAATACAGGATTGGTTATAACAGAAGGAATTATTTTGAAACCACGATCTTTGACAAATCCCAGGAGAATCTCTTTGGCCAGTCCTTACAAGCCATCCTGGAAGTTAAAGAGCCCTGGGGATCTTTAGGTTTTGAAATAGAAGGATCACATTTTTTTCATGATTTCAGTAAAAACAATCTTAAAGTTGAAGCAGGTATGAGCCTAATGGTATTCAAAGGATTGGACTTCAACATAGGTGGTGAATATTCCCGGGTAAGAGATCAGCTGGCGCTCCCAAAAGAAGGCGCCTCCAAGGAAGATATTCTGCTTGAATTAAAACAACTAGCTACCAGCTATGATTTCAGGATCTCCATGGGTTTCAGCTACCGCTTTGGCTCTATCTACAGCAATGTTGTTAATCCCAGGTTCGGCAATCAATAAGATCAATTCATCAGCGGTCATTCAATAATTATTTCATCCGCAAATATCCAGGCTTTTTCCCCGGCGCCTTTGTGCCAGGGGGGGCAGACGCCTCTATTTTTGGCATGGATGCGGACATGTCTTGTTTTTACAGCATCGCTGACATAAGTGAAATCTTTTACTATGACCTCTCCTTCACGAGGTGAGATCTCGTTTTTTATCACTGATAAAGCATGAAAGTTTTCTCCATCCAATGAATGCGCAAACTCTACTTCTTCCGGCATGAATATCCAGGAATTCTGATCTTGAAGAAAACCGGCAGAAAGCTTCCTGATCTCTCGTGGCTGGATCAGATCTATCACTGCAATGAGATCGACACCGTGATAACCCTGCCAAGAGCCGGTTTTAAAATCAGCCGATCCCCTCAAATTATCTATCAGGGCCGATACCCCTCCTGCCGGATACTGAGGGCTAAAAGTGGTTTTCAACTGAATCTTCCTGCCTGAGGGTATTCGATCGAACCTGGAAGTCACGATCCGGCTGTCGGGCAAACCTTCCGCAACGCTGAAAAAATTAAGAACCTTCGATTGCTCCAGAATAATGGGTTTACAGTATAAAGAAGAATGAACGGATGGAGTCTCATCTGCTTCCGAATAGTAGATCTTTGCTTCCGGCACAACCGATCCTAATTCCACTGATAGCGACTTCTCGAATGTACGTGAATCAGCTCTGGCAAAGGGAACCGGCTGAATAAGGTGATCACGGATTGCGGAAGAAGGGATATCCTCAATATCATGGCCCCGTTTCAGGTTAGGTTCCGCCCCCATCAGGAAAACAAGTTCACCCCCCCGGATAATTTCATCATGTTTAAGATAGGATCGAGTGATAATTTCTCCATTCAACCTTGCTTCCTGGATATAAATATTTTTAGAGGAGATGCCCTCGGCTCTTAGAATAAATTTCTTGTTATTTTCCAGATTAATTACCGCTGTTTCAAAGAGAGGAGTTCCTAGAACATAGATTCCCTGGCCGGGACATACCGGATAAAATCCCAGCGCTCCAAATATATACCAGGAAGACATCTGGCCGCAGTCTTCATTCCCACAAAGCCCGCCGGGTTCAGAAGTGTACATCGTCTCCATGATCTCATGGACTCTCTGCTGGGTTTTCCAGGGCATCCCGGCGTAACCATAAAGATAGGCCATATGATGACTGGGTTCATTTCCATGGGCATACTGGCCGATCAATCCGGTGATGTCGGCTTGGTCGCGTCCAGTTAATCTCTGATCCGCCGTAAACAGGTCATCCAATTTTCGCGCAAAACTCCTCTTTCCTCCCATCAATTCGATCAGGCCTTCTATATCCTGGGGAACAAAAAAGCTATACTGCCATGAGTTTGCCTCGGTGAAGTTGAAATTAACTTCAGCCGGATCAAAGGGAGTTATCCAAGTTCCATGGTACCGCGGCCGCATAAATCCTGAGGAGGGATCAAAAAGGTTTTTATACGACTGGGCTCTTTGGATGTATTCCCAATAATCATCCGCCTTATGCAGGATCTTTGCCATCTGGGCAATACACCAGTCATCGTAAGCATATTCAAGGGTTTTGGAGACGGATTCCGATTCTTTATCCGCAGGGATAAATCCCAGCTGTTGGTAGTACTTTAATCCCAGATGATCCTGCTCTGCGCTTTTTTTCATGGCTTCATAGGCTCTATCGACATCGAAATCATCGATACCTTTTATGAAGGCATCCACAATGACCGGGACAGCATGATATCCGATCATACAACCGGTGTAATTGGCAGACAACTCCCACATCGGGAGTTTGCCCCCATGTTCATATTGCGAAATCAGTGTTTGGATAAAATCCTTTGATCTTTCTGTCTCGATCAAGGTAAACAGAGGATGGGCAGCCCGGAAAGTATCCCAGAGGGAAAAAACCGTATAGTATTCAAAATTATCAGCCTGATGGATCTTCCTATCCATCCCTCTGAACTTTCCGTCAACATCCATATAAATATTGGGATTAAGCAGGGTATGATAAAGAGCGGTATAGAAAATCCTTTTTTTATCTTCAGATCTGGTGCTGATAGAGATCTTCCTCAGGGACCGGTTCCATTCCTCATAAGCCTGACTTCTTGTTCTGTTGAAATCCCAATGATCTATCTCCGCTTTCAAATTTTCCCAAGCACCTTCTATACTGACTGCAGAAATCCCTACCTTCACCAAGATCATTTCCTTTTCTTTAGTTTTATAAGACACGAAAGCTTTTAGATCTTTGCCGGAGGCGCTCAAGCTGCCGTTTTGTATCTCATTATTTACCGCGATCGCTTTTTCATCAAAAGGGCGGGAGAATCTCGCAGCAAAATACACGATTTGATCCTTTGCCCAGGCCGAACTCCTGCGCATTCCTTCAATCGTGCTGTCATCAATAATATTTATGGAAGATTCGATCACCTGATCTCTATGTGTCAGATCGATCAAAATATTGGATCTGTCGCTCTCTGGAAAAATATATTTATGGAAGCCTGCTCTTTTTGTCACCGTGAGTTCAACATCAATCCCGTAATCATCTAAATGAACAGCATAAAATCCGGGAGACGCTTTTTCTTTATGATGGCTGAACAGTGATCCATATCCTGATTTTTTTTCATCCGGATAACCACTCTGCAGAAGGATATCCCCGGTTGTCGGCATAAACAGAATATCGCCATAATCGGGAATCCCGGTCCCACTGAGATGGGTATGGCTGAAACCATAAATAGTATTATCTGAGTGATGATAACCTGAGCACCCGTCCCAACCGGTCAATCTGGTATCCGGGCTCAGCTGTACCATCCCAAAGGGCAAGACGGCTCCTGGATACGTATGCCCATGGCCTCCAGTCCCGATAAAAGGGTCAACATAGACAGCCAGGTCTCTTTCCCTGTTTATTCTACACTGGAGCCCTGTCAACAGGAAAAAGAGAAAAATAAAAAACGATATCATTTCAATTGCCGGAGTTTTCTTATTTTTCATTATGGTTCGATTTTATCATTTTTATCATTTCATAAAAATAATGAAAAAATGGGTCCGCCTTACTGTGCCTCTATTTTTTTAATCTAATCCTCTATGTTAATTGAGGGAGAAAAAATTGGGGGCACGGTAAGGCGGGCCCATTTTTATTTTTTGACAAGACAGATTAACTCAGGTATACAAAATATTAGAGATGATCGAATTTAATAATATCTTAATATTGATCGTCATGGTTGTCGCCATGGCACTCTTTGTATCAAATAAATTAAGGATCGACCTGATTTCCATGGGGGTTTTAACCACACTTCTTATTCTAGGATTATTGCAACCCGACCAGGCCCTATCCGGTTTTGCCAGTCTGGCCACAGGAATTGTAGCCGCCATGTTTGTTCTCAGTGCCGGCCTTACACGAACTGGATTAATCGATTGGATCGCCAGATATATGGATAAAATTGCAGGCCAAGGAAGAATTCGGCTTATATTAGTCTTGAGTTTTACCGTTATCATTCTATCCGCTTTCATCTTAAACACGGCTATTGTTGCTATCTTTATTCCAGTGGTCATATCTCTGGCAAAGCAACGTAAGCTTTCTCCTTCCCAAGTACTCATTCCCATATCTTTTGCCAGTCAATTCGGAGGCGCCTGTACGCTGATAGGAACATCGACTAACATTCTCGTGCACACCATTGCCATCGACAGCGGTTATCCCGGATTTAAACTGTTCGAATTTGCGCCTTTAGGACTGGCGGTTTCTGCAGTGGGTGTGATTTATCTCGTAGTTTTCTCAGGAATCCTACTGCCAAAAAGAAAAGAAAAATTACTGGAAGAAGATATGTATCGTTTGTCTGATTACTTGACAGAGCTTTTGGTGGAAGAGAACTCTCCTTTGATCGGACAAAAATGGAATGAATTATCAAAAGATCAAAAAAAAGATATTCAGCTAATGAATTTCATCAGGGATGAAAAAAACGTATCCAATCCTGCCGCCACAGTGATCCGCGAAAAAGATATATTGCTTCTTAGTGGAGATGCGGAGAAGCTTTTTAAGTTTAAAGACACCTGTAAGCTTGAAATGAGATCTAATCCAAAAAAAGACAAGAAAAAAGTAAATTCTGCGGACTTGAAACTGGTTGAAGCTATCGTTCCACCCCGCTCTTATCTTGAAGGACGCACACTTGGGCATTCGGATTTCCGAAGAAGATTCGGCTGTACCGTGCTTGCCATTCAGCGGAGAGGGAAAATAATGCGGGAAAGACTGGATAAAACCAGACTGGACAGCGGGGATACTCTTCTTCTCCGGTGTAATTCAAAAGATCTTAATCGTGTAATGCGATCAAGCGACTTGATCGCTGCCAATGAACTGACCGAACTCCAGATTAGAAAAGACAGAGCAATTATGGCGTTATCTATCATTGTTCTTGTGGTCATCTTAGCCGCCCTGGAAATTATCCCCATTCTGACTGCTGCCCTGGCAGGAGCTCTGGGTATGATCTTAAGTGGGTGCATAACTCCAGAGGAAGCCTATCAGGCGATCGACTGGAAAGTCATATTTCTCTTAGGAGGAATCCTTCCTTTAGGCCTTGCTCTCCAACAAACCGGAACTGCTGAAATCTTAGCCTCTACCTTCCTTAAACCATTGATCTCATTCGGACCCTATGCTCTTCTAGCCGGTCTGTATTTCTTAACAGCCGCCTTAACAGAAACCATGTCCAATACTGCCTCCGCCATTCTTCTGGCTCCGGTGGCTCTATCCGCGGCAGGAAATTTGGGTGTCAATCCTATTCCCTATCTGGTTGCCATCACTTTTGCAGCCTCTACCAGCTTCTCCACACCCATAGGATATCAGACCAACACCATGATCTTTGCACCCGGAGGTTACCGGTTTTTTGATTTTACCCGAATCGGATTGCCTCTGAATCTGATTATTGGAGCTGTCTCAATTTGGTTGATTCCCATACTCTGGCCCTTCTAATTTTTGGTTATTCATAAATTAGCCTGGATTATTCACGAGTCGAGATTGGTTCAGTTACAAGGCGTTGGCGGGTGAAGCTGTGGTTGTCCACCGCGAA
>CAZLBV010000372.1:0-11478 GCA_964557845.1 uncultured Eubacteriales bacterium
ATAGGCGTAATCTATAGTCCCTTCTTCAGATTGAACCCTGAGGATGCCCGGAAGCAATGAATATCCGGCTGATTCCCCATCGAACTCCAGCCTGTTAGATGTGTGAAATATCAGGTCAAAATTGCCGAAATCGGTTTCGGCCCGCCATTTACCGAGAAGCTGGTTAGATGAAGCTTGGGCCTGGAGCGGATAGACAGATCCTATGCTGAAGACGCAGACCGAAAAAAATAAAACGCCGGTCAGGTATCGATTGGTCCGATTCTTTTTGTGTGAAAAAGACATCGATTACCTCCTCTCTCCCCGGATTCCCGGGTGCATGATAAGAATTTACTTTTTATGCTTGCAGCAGATCTTTTTAAGATTTCAAATTTTTCCCTTCTGATACACTAGAATTGCATCCTGAGAAAAAGATATCACATCCAAAACAGTGAGGTCAATGATTTAAAAAGCGGTGCAAAGCCCTCAAATCCTCCTGCCCTTGAGCACATTATGGACTCAACTCTTGGATCAGCAAAAGACAGCCACACAGCCTTCATAAATATATCTCTTTTCTCCCCGGCGGCCATCAGAAGCTCCTGCTCCTGCTGGACTTGACGTGGTGGAGGCGGTCGTTCGGCCTAAAAGGTCAGTTTAAATCTTTGCCTTCCTCGATTACCAGAAAATGCAGGTGAAGATGATATGTGTAGTAAGATGGAGATTAATCTCCTTTTTCGAAACCCGGCATACTCTTGTAAATGGTGATTTTATTTGATTAATTGAATACTGCACTCATTGAAGGCTTTTTTTAGCAAATCATAAAGCCCCAGTTTTTTTGACCACTCCTTTAAATATCGAATATCTAGATTTTCGCCTTGAACTTTGATCACACCAATTATGTCAAACCATTGACGTTCTGAAACTCGATTCCCTTGTTCGAACCATTGAAGCTTCACAATGATTATATCTTCCGGTGCCGAAAAATAATATTCAAAGTCAAGCTCCTCATCAAACTTGTCTTTTACTTTTCGTTCGATCGCTTTTCGTTGGTGTGGCTCATCCCTATAGATGAAAACATCAATTTTAAAGGCGGTGTCGAAATGAATAAGGTTAAAAGATGATGCTGCTTGAATGGCCCCTAATATCATATCCTCATCAATGTAATACTGTTCATCTAATATTTCTTTTAGTCTTGGAACATGATACTTTTTTACATCCGCAACAATATCGATATCCATCGTCGCTCGAGCCATCCCATAAATTGAACTCGCGACAGATCCACCAATATAATATGGAATCGATAGTTCTTCAAAGGCTTTGCTAACAGGGGTGAGAGCAGCTAAAATATCAGGCGTTCTCATGTTTTTCGTCTATGCGTCTTTTGAACTGATGCGCTAATTCATTACCATAATGAAGATCAATAAAAATAATATCAACTTGATCGTCATCAATCCCTTTATTCGCCCGGGCAATAGCACGTTTTGAAAGTTGAATTATAGATTTTGATAACGATCGAATCAATGCAAACTTTATTGCTGTGTTTTTCTTTCGCAATAACGAAACTAACATTTGTTCAGTTTTAACGTTTGTATCAATCAACTGTGTATTCATGGCGAAACAGACTTCTTTGTACTTCTGAATATGAAAATTATTAATACAAATGTCAATATATATTTTACTTTTTTCATTTTATTATATAGAGCAGTTCGAATTGGGGTCAGACCGACCTAACTAGTTGATTTAAATATAGATGTTTGCAATTCTAACTCATTTTTCTTTCTTACGTGAGAAATTTTGTGGTGAAAAATGTCTATCTAAGTGTAATAACAATTGGAGAGACAGCCAATGCCGAGAGCAAATAGATATTTCGATTCAGGCCTCATTTGGCATATCACCCACCGCTGTCATAAAAAGGAATTCCTTCTCAAATTCACCCGGGATAAAAAAACATATCAGGCTTGGCTCTATCAAGCAAAGAAAAGATATGGACTCATTGTTTTGAATTACATGGTCACCTCAAATCATATTCATCTTCTGGTTTTAAATAAAACTGAATGCCTCAGCGAAGTGATCCCGAGATCGATCCAATTAATAGCAGGTAGAACAGGTCAAGAATACAATCAGAGAAAAAACAGAAAGGGAGCCTTTTGGGAAGACCGCTATCATGTCACTGTTATTGATTCAGACGATCATTTGAATCAATGTATGACATACATAGATATGAACATGGTCTGAGCTGGGGTTGTTACCCACCCAAGGGAATGGATCTATTGTGGTTATTCCGAAATGTTGAAGAACAAAAAAAGATACAAAATCCTTGAATTACAAAGCTTGTTACAATTATTTTCTCTGAAAAAATCAGATGATCTAATCGAACACAGACAGCTGGCTATTGAAAGTGCCATCTCAAGAGATCAATATCTCGTTCGTCAGGCAAAATGGACCGAAAGTGTTGCAGTTGGAAGACCATTTTTTTTGGAAAAGATTAAAAAAGAGAGTAGTCACAAAGCGAGAGGACGAACAATTGAAAAGCAAGGGAATTCTTTTCCTTACGAGTGACTATGTCGATAATGATTCATGTCTACGGATAGAAATGGAAGGCCTTTATCCTGCCAATGTGTAACAAAAAATTCATCACTACGATTTTCTAAAAAACGGGAGGCGTGGAAACAAGTGGAATGAAGTTGTCAAGATGAGCATGTATGACCTGATAGTCATTAACATCCATTTGTGTTCGTGATTAGATTTTTCCCTGCTCTTGAAAAAAATGAGGTCTTCCACATGCCATCCATCTCACGCCGAAAACTTCTGACCTGGGGACTCACTTTCGGAGCTTTTGCGCTTTTTTCCTCGGAATTCCCGTGAATGGGCCGGCCTGCTTGTTACAGCCAAACCTACCCGACGTCCCAACATGCTCTTTATCGCCGTCGATGACCAGCGGCCACAGCTGGGTTGCTACGGAACGCCTTTTATGGTGACACTCCATATCGATGCTCTAGCCGGGCGATTAGTCGCCGAACCGGACCGGATGGGAATGGGGGACAACACCGTCATCTGCCTTTGGGGGGACCACGGCTGGCACCTGGGCTAGAACTTAGTCTGGGGCAAGATGACGAATTTCGAAGAAACCGCGCATGATCCTCTGATCATCTCCGTACCCATTCCTCGATCCGTTTTACAAGGCACTAGAGACAAAATCCTCTAGTGCGTTACGAAACAGAAGAAGATTGGAACAGAATGCTCCAAAATTTCCCATCTTTTGAATCTTATAAAAAATAGACCTTGATTCTTTAACCTCTGCGAATTATCACTAATCTTTACTAAAGTAGTCAAAAAGTTAAGAGAAACTTGAGTAATATTTTACCTAATAGGTCGTATCCCTTTCCAACCAATTTGTGGGAAAATCACTTCTTAATCTAACCACTTCGAATAATGAAGCGATTAATTCATTGTTCTTCCCCACCCGGTAAGGATTTATATATTCCCATACGATTTGTTTTTCTGGGGTTACTTCAAATACCCGGCCTGAGTCGGATTCAGTAATAAGAGTATTTCCATTTTGTAAACGCTGACAAGAGCCACAAGTGGCGGTATAGAAGGGATTTTCCTCAGAGCCACGATAAAACCACTTAATTTCCCTTGAAGCCAGATCAAACTCAAATACGGTCGATTTTTCTCCCCGCCCTTTGTTGTCTAAAATCAAAATATTTCCATTTGATAGCAAAGTCGGTTGATGCTGGTCATTCCAATAGTCGGATGCTCCCCAATATACGCTTTTCTTCACAGGATCAATGGCACAAATAAAATCAAGACGCAATATTGATATTAAAAGGGTACCCTGTTTAAGGGGATGATTGAAACCAGGTGGTTGTTTCTCGATCAATTCAATGGTATTGGAATGAAATATGTCCCCAAATTCTCTTCCCCTTGTTAAGACAGGAGCAAACGGAGAGTTCTCCAAGGCTTCCAAGATAGATGTTTTTTCCAATTCTATACCTTTGGGATCTAATATACTGATAAAATCTTCTAAAATAGGCTCTTTAGGATTATAATTTTTGTTTATGTGAGCTTTTCTAGTTAAAACGTATATTTTGCCTTCCTGATCAATATAAAGATCGTGATGTGCACTATTAAGTACTCTCCAAATTATATTAGAGTGCTTATCCAATTTGATAAGACCAACGCCTTCAAAGATCGCAAACAGGTCTCCGTTCTCCATAATATGAGCTCGCCGCCAAAAGGTTGATTGATAGGAGTATTGCTTTCCTAGGAATTTTTCCGGATCAAAATCTGGCCAAGCACGAAATATTTCACAATGCCATTTATGAATAATATGACCTGACATGTCCATCAAAAAAGCTTCTGGCCCATGACCAGAAACGACAAAATTGAGCCCATGACAAGCCAGTTTTCGGTCATAGATAGTAACATTCTGATTCTGGGGAGCTATCTGTGATCCGGCAACATTCCCTATTGAACGTAGTTGTTCAATTTGATACTTCTGTTCATCGGTTAACTTATTTTCATTTTGGGTATTTCCAACCGGTCTCCATCTTCCTTTTTTGATTTCCGGAGCAGAGTCATCACTGGAACCGGCTAAAAAAGAAATAGCATGGATCAAGGCAGCCGGATACCTACCATTGCGCTGATAATAAATAAATCTTACTGTCATTTCCAGCAGGAGCAGGCTACCCAGCAAAATTAAGACAATGAGAATTAATCCTCGGGGTCTATGAAAATACATTTTGTTACTCATTGAGTGATATTAATTATAGAAAATATTACAGTTAATATCTATTACCTAGAAACAGAAGATAGAATACAGAAGTTAGAAGATAGAATAATTTTTTTATAATAGTATGACCAAAACATAGGTAACAGTTTAGTGTTAAAACATAGGTAACACTTTTTCTATTTTTTGTAAACATAACTCTCATTTACTTGAGTCGTTTTCATCGTTCGTGGGTACGCTCGCGAGTGAAAAATTAGTATGGATACTTTTTGATGTTCTTTATCAACTATTTTGAATAGTATCCAAAATTATAAATTTATAATTACTTATCATAATATCAGTATTCAGTTTTAGTTTAATATTTATGAAATTACAAACCTGATCTATCTTCGATTTTTTTACACAAGCACCATTCTATATCACTTCCATCCGGATTTTTACCGATCACGAAACTTTTTATCAAGCTATATTCGATCCCTTGAATATGAAAGGAGCTTTCGGTTTCACCAGTTAGGCTTAATAATAGCTCAATTCGAAAACGATCTTCCAGATAATAATCAGGGCTTTTTCGCCGCCAGTGTTCCCCAATTGTGGTATCAATAATTAATGCTATAGTTGAACCATCGCCTCTGGCGATAGTAGGATCAGTTAAACCGAATATATGATTAAAGATATATCTCTTGGAATAAAAAGCCAAAGCCCCAATCCTTCGACAGGCAATAATTGAATCATGTGATGTGTTTTCTTTTATCCAATCAATAGGTTCTAATAAACTTTGTGAAGAAAGAACAAAACCTGGATATTGTTCGATATTTTCTGGTTTTAAAAAATAGTCAATTCTAGCAAATGAAGGTATGATCATTGCCAAAAATAATCCAATAATTATAACTTTTTGAAATTTCTTTACCCAAGAAAATTTCACCTCTAAAGATATAAGAAGAAAGGATATTCCCCGCCACATTACTAATATAGCTAAGGGAATATAAGGGGCAAAATAACGGGCCATACCAGACCAATCAGTTGGGGCATACACAGAAAATCCATAACCTACTAATACAATCGCCCCCATAAATGCAGCTGTTTGTTTATGGATGCGGAAGATGCTGAATATACCAAATGCCATAATAATCAGGACAAATATAGAAGAAAATAAGGCTGGAAACGCAGTGCTCAATTCTGTACCTATCTGGTATAAATTTGTTAAGATAGTTTTGAAAGAAGATCCTTTTGCATAGAAGGTATTTGGAATAAAGCTTCCGTAATATAGAAACCTGGCAAGAGAATACAAAAATATTAAGATTAAATAAATAAAATCTGCTTTTATAATTCGTTTCCAAGCATCTCCAGTAAAAATTAAAAAAAATCGGGCCAGAGGATAAACCAGAATTCCCTCAGGATGAACCAAAAAAAGAAAAGAACATATAATTGCTATCCAGACCATAGATCTATTTTGAGTACCATCCAGGCAATTATACATAACAGAGAGGACATCAGGGCAGTTTCCATCCCTATAAAAGAAAAAAGCATGTAATCCAATTGGGTTGAAGACAAAAGAATTATCAATATCGGAATTATATCTAATTGGTTCTCCTCAAATACTGAGCTTATTCTATACAATAAATACAAAGTGATAAATACTAGGATAATGCCAAGAATTTTTACCGCTAGAACAGGCCCTAATATGTGTACAAATGGCATGATAAATAAAACCCATCCAGTATTTACAATACCTTCGATTCTTTCTCCGGGGTTAAATACCAAGCCTTCACCGGAAAGGAGATTGTCCGCATAACGCAAAGCAATGTAAGCATCGTCCATAATCATAGTGCGCATTAAAAAACTCAGGAACATTATAAGTAAGATAGCTAGTGGCAGAATTAAATAATTAATCCGAACATACGAATCTTTTTTACCTAAAGTCATTATTAGGTCTGTAAAAATATTTTTATTCTTATAACCAGCTCAGAAGGCACACATTTAATAAGTCGAGTCCTAAAGCTAAATTATAATTCTTTTTATTATAAAAACCATTGAAAGATGTCAAGACAATTGATATCTCATTTTCCCATCAATTATCGGTGAAAAATACAAATCCCGACAAACAAGTTGTCAAGGATCATCGGAGTTGCCTGGATCATCAGCGCGTCGAGGTTGATACAAATACAAGACGCATCGATTGAAGATGTAGTAGGCTACTTCGAAATCGGCGCGGTGAAGTATTTGTGCTGAAATCGACGTGCCCGTAGGGTAAAAAAGGCTGATATTAATTTTAACTTGAAACATATTCGATACATGTTTCCATCTTCATAATAATAATCATGTTACAAATGGAAATGAAGTTTATATGGGATAGGCCTATTTTACTGATGATTCAGACACATTTATTCGAGCCATATTTTGAGTTGTTCATCCTCCGAACTGATCTCGATCAATGACATCGGCCCCAGCTTCTTTAATTCATAAAACAATGCCCTTAGATCAACATCAAAATTATCGCAGTCTACATTCATTTTTTTCCCGTCTGAAGCTTCCATGATTATCTCGAATATTATTATCGGAAACTTGATCTTTACCTTATCCCTATTAGTTTTCAGATCCGTAACCGTTAATCTGATCCATTTAATTTCACTCTGGGACGAATACCCGGGATTCTCCTTTACCGCTTTTTTAATCACTTGAAGGTCTTCATCTTCCCCCCATAGAAAGCCGATAAATCCCAATAAAAAAACCATGGCAACGATCAATGAGTATTTGCTTTTGTTCATATTATCCTCCACATACCTTATTTTTATTTATTCAGCCAATATTATTAATCGGCACTTAGTGCACTCCGGCCGATTCAATCGATCCAGATCTTAAATACAGAGTTTTTTCCCTGAATCTCAAGGACCTCTCCGCCGACACTGATCAATCTGTCCACCAGTTCATTAAGATCATATCCCTCATCCCTTAATTCTTGCCTTTCCTTTTGAGGGATCGCCCCTAAAGCCAAATCAGCCAGTGTCCAAGGAATATTCAAAGAAAAAACCGGCTCCCTTTCGCCTCTGGTATAGACTCTGATTTTCAATATGCGGGACCGTTTTTCATACCGCTCTTCCTCAAAGTCGCGAAAATAACCGGGATCGATCCTGAGCATGGCAATTTTTGCCCTGTCTCTGAGCTCATTATCCTTTTCATTTTTCAGTATATCTTCCAGCACCGGTAGAGATTTCCTTGCCTCCTTTTTATCCGCAACCGCGCTCATTTTAACCGCAGCAAAATATTTGACCACTTTATCGCTCCGATATAGCCGCTTCTCTATCTCATCCATATAGGATGGCCGGCCCTTTTCCTGAAGAGTAAAGGCCAATTTAATAATGGACAGCTCCGCTTCCTGCGCCCACACCTCGCTCTTTCTTTCTGATCCGATATAATCTTTGTAGGCTTTGAGCGCAGCCTCTTCTTCCCCCTGTTTGTTTTCCAGGCATTTTGCCCGGTAGAACATGGCTTGAGGAGCGGTTTGACTATAGGGATACTGCTCCAGGATCTTTTCTAATTTTTTCTGAGCCTCCTCCCATTTTTTATCGAACATCAAAAGTTTGGCCGACTGCAGCAGCTCATCCGCTTCCTCAGGCTGTGAATATGTCAGCCAGGGAGAAGAAAAGATAAAGATCATTGCTATCCATAGAAAAATCATACTATTATATTTCACTTTAAACCTCGCTTTCCTGCAGTTCTTCTTTTAATATTCTAATCTTGAGCAGGATCTGCCGATCACGGATAAGGGACTGTATCCGCACAAGCTCCTCCTGTGGGAGGTCCCCGCGGATCAGGCTTAATTCATAAAACAGCATCTCGATCTGGTCACAGATCTCTTTGGCCTTGGCCATTTCAAAATGGTCCAACTGCTGATTTATGTATTTTTTCTTGGATAAAAGGTCCTGAACCCTTTCCGTGGTGCCCCGGGAGGACGTCATTACGGAAGACTCAGGGGATCTGACGATCTCCAAGATAAGATATTGGCTCTGCTCAAGGTAATCCAGGGTTTCTTTCCTGGCCAGCTCCAGCTCGACCCGGTCTAAAAAACCTGCGGGCATTATGATCTTGGCTTCTGAATCCTGGAAGGATCGGGATTTTTTTAAGGCCATATAGGTAAAAAAAGACCCCAGCATCAAACCCACCAGCAGAGCTGCATAAACCGGACGGAAACGGGGTTCAAGGAGATTTGAAAACCATTTTTTACTTTCCGGCCGCGGAACACCACTCTTTTCCTGCTCGAATACCCGATCGGTGATCTCAGTGGAAATATCCTCCCAATCCATCGAATCCATTACTTTTTGCACGTCCGAAGAGATTTCCTCGGTTGGAGCCATCGCCTGCTTTATATTATTAAGATCCTGGCGGCATGAGGAACACTCATCTAAATGGGTTTCCACCATCATCCTCTTTTTTTCATCAAGTTCGTTATATAAAAAAGCCACCAGATCTTTTTTTATTTTTTTACATTTACTCATAACTCTCTCCCAACATTGGGGCCATTAAAGCCTTCATGTTCTGAACCGCTTTAAAATGAAGCGATTTTACCGTACCCAGCGCGATGTCCAATATCTGGGCGATCTCTTTATATTCTAGATGGTTGAAATGCTTCATGACAAAGACCATTCTCTGCCTTTCAGATAATCTATCGATACATTCAGAAAATATCCGTTTTAAATCCCCCGAATATATTCGTTCATGATCAGAATCATCTGCTAGATTGACAGCATCAATATTTTCATGCAGGTACCTGCCTCCTCTCTTCCCATAGCTTTTTCGATAATAATCGATACAGATATTCCTGGTGAGCTGCAACAGCCAATTCTGAAAATTCCTCTCTTCTCTATACAGATCAATCTTTTGGTGGAGCCGGAGAAAAGCTTCTTGAACTATATCCATGGCATCTTCCTTGTTTCTAAGATAAGAATATGCCAGCAGGAAAACTTTCTTCTGATAACAGCGGACAAGCATCTGAAAGGCCTCTTGATCTCCCTGCTTGATCTTGCGGAGAAGGCTCTGAATATCCACATATTCATCCGTGCTCTCTCTTTTCATGCTTAAATTATAATTTAAAACCGGATACACTGCTAAATCATTAATCGATCCGGATCATAATCCTACTTTCTTTTTCATCCTAAAAACCCCAAATCTTTGATCTTCATCTCAATGTGGATAACGTGTAGATTATACAAAAGGTTTATGGTAGAATTTCAAAATCATAATTTTGGAGGTGTCATCATTCCATTTATCTGGCATCCAACCAACAAGAGCGGTTTTACCGGCGGAGAAGACGGCCGAATCCTGGTGATCTGCAATCCTCATTCTAACCGGGACAGGCATCGGCCCTTGATCCCCAAAGAGATCAAGGCCTTAGAAAGATCCGGCCTTGATTTTATCTATATCATTACCGAAAAACCCATGGATGAATATGAGTTTGCCCTGGGGGCCATACGGAACGGGTTTAAGACCATCATCGCATCCGGCGGGGACAGCACTGTCAGCAACATTGCAGATGCCATTCTTTCAGAAGACCGGGATACTATTTTCGGCATCCTCCCCAACGGAACCGGGAATGATTATGCCGGCGGCAATTCCATCCCGCTATCCTTAGCCAAAGCCGTGGATATCATTAAACAAGGGAAAATAGAAAAACGGGATGTGATCAAGATCGGCGACCGCTACTCGGTCAGCCTGATAGGCTTCGGATTCGATATCACCATGAGTGAGATCCACTTGAAAAACAAGCATCTAAAAGGCACCTTGCTCTATACCTATGCCATAATCGCTGCGATCTTCAAACACAAAGGCTTTCACATCCAGGTGGAGCTTGATGATGGTACTGTTTTTGAGGGAAAAGCCCTGATGCTGAATCTGGGAAACAATAAAATATCCGGGGGTGGGTACCCGACCTGCCCTAAAGCTGATATGACCGACGGCAAGCTGGACGTCATGTTCATCCAGGACTGCCCGCCCTCAATCAGGCTGAAAATGCTCCAAAAGGTTAAGACAGCCACCCATATCGATCACCCCCTTGTTTATTACGCTCAAACCAAGCGCGTGACTGTAAACAGCGAAAAACCGCTGGCCTTTCATACTGAGGGAGAAATGTTTTATCTCGATCAAACCAGCATCACCGCGGAAGTCATCCCCAAAAAATTAAATCTCCTGATTCCTTGACCGGAAGATCCATCGAAATAAACTTTAACCTAAAATAACATCCTTTCTTTGTATTTAAGTCGCGGTAACCTTTTATATTTCCATCGTGCTTAACGGCGTTTTATTTGAGAGGGTAGAAACAGCATGATCTGGGGCTGTTGGTGGTATTCTTCCAACAAACCCGAGATTATGAAGCTTTTGCCTAACCAAGAATAGATATCTGGAAAAAGGTAAAGATTCTTTTTATAGATAGAGACCCCTAATTCATCCCCAGAGGAAACAAAAAGCAGTAGGTTTCCTTTATCTTCTATCTTATCGCATATAAATTCGCAGGAGATCAATTGGCCTATATGTGTTGGGATTTCTCCGGCGGGAATTAAAGGGAAAGGCTCTTTTTTCCACAAGCCGTTTCCTCTGGTTTTAGCGTATTTCTCAGCTTCTAAAAACATCTTTTCATACTCTTTTTTATACTTGAATCGAGTGTAAGCAGAGGCAAAACCCTGCATAATTATAAACTCATTGAAAAAGGTTCCGTCTTCAGTCCAAATATAGGCCAGCAGCCTTCCGTATTTGTCTCGCTTTTCCCAGTCATATTCGAT
>CAZLBV010000373.1:0-5742 GCA_964557845.1 uncultured Eubacteriales bacterium
GGGGGGGGTGGTATAAATGTATCCAGAGCGATCAAGCGTTTAGGAGGACATTCTACAGCTGTTTTTGCCGCAGGGGGTGAGACTGGGAAGCTTCTTCAAAGCTTGTTGGCTGAGGAAGAAGTAAGCAGACTGCCCATTACATTTGAAGAAACAATGCGGGAAAGTTTCACTGTTTTGGAAGAATCATCCGGTAACCAGTTTCGATTTATCACTCCGGGGCCTACTCTTAAGGAAAATATCTGGTCCCGATGTTTAAACCAATTATCCCAATTATCTCCCCCTCCTGAGTATATTGTGGGCAGTGGGAGCATCCCTCCCGGAGTACCCAATGATTTCTATGCTCATGCTGTTGAAAAAGCCAAAGAAATAGGAGCAAAGTTCATTCTTGATACTCATGGAAAGCCTCTCAAATCTGCCGGAAAAGGTATCTGTTTGATCAAAGCCAATATGAATGAGATCCAAGAATTATTAGGTGAAGAATTCAAAGATGAATCCCTTTTGGAACAGTCTATGGAAAAACTTATTCAAGAAGGTTTTTCTGAAATAATTGTGGTGTCGCTAGGAGCTGGCGGTGCCCTGATGGTCAGTCAGGAGGGGGCCTGCAAAATAAATGCGCCGGTGGTTCCCATTCGCAGCAGAGTAGGAGCCGGTGATAGTATGGTTGCCGGTATTGTGATGGGGCTTGCTCAGGAATACTCCCTTAGAGAGGCCTTAATGTTTGGTGTCGCTGCAGGTTCGGCTGCGGTTAAAACGCCGGGATCTGAATTATGCAGAGGAGAGGATGCCAGGAATCTTTTTGAACAGATCAAAAAAGAGAACAAGAAAAAATAGTTGTAAAAATCCCCTGCTATCAAACTTCCTGTGATTTAAATTTGCCGCGAGTTACTTTTTCTGAGAAATAAAAAATATGACTCCGGCGGCCAGTATTGACAAGGCTAGCCCCCC
Source organism: uncultured Eubacteriales bacterium (assembly GCA_964557845.1). Taxonomy (GTDB): domain Bacteria; phylum Acidobacteriota; class Aminicenantia; order Aminicenantales; family Aminicenantaceae; genus CAZLBV01. The sequence continues at coordinate 946 of CAZLBV010000373.1, forward strand.
TCCTACCCACCAGGGATTTTCCTTGATAAAATCTTTCGGATTTTCCATAAGAACATCCTTAAGATCTGAGTATTTGTCGGATATAATATCCTTTACATCTTCTTTTTTTTCTTTTGCGGCAGCGTTGAGCAGCTCCATAGCTGCGGTAATTTTTGGATCCATTATGATACTCCTTTATAATTTATTCGATCCTTTTTTGGATCTGTTATTTATTTATCCTTTTAATCAGGACTTAAGGCTTATTTGGGTAACAGGACTTCCTCAATAAAGATCTTAATACAAGCGGCAATTGGAATGGCGAACAATAATCCAAGTATTCCTCCTATGATCCCTCCTATTATGACTACTACCAGAATGGTCAGTGGATTAAGAGATGTGGATTTGCTTTGGATCCAGGGTGTCAAGACATATTCTTCTAATATATTTACTCCCTGAAAGACTACTGTCGGCCAAATAATCACGGCCAGCAAATCAAAACCAGAAGCGTTGCTTCCTGTCGTCATATCCAGGTATTTGACCAAAATCGCTGCGATCCATCCAAGGGAAGATAAATAAGGGACCATACTGAGCAGACCGGTGACAGTACCTAGAAAAAACCAATAGGGGACATCTACTAACAGCCATCCACCCGAAAATAATAATGCAATGATCAGTGAAATGATCAACCGTCCCCGAAAGAAACTCCCTACGGCTTCATCCATCCGGCCGATTATAAAGAACACCTTTTCTTTGTTTTTATCAGGAATGAGAGATCTTACTCTCTGAATGAGAGAATCGAACCGGCGGGAAAAAACGAAAAACGAAAAGGGAATAAAAATCAGCCAAATAAAGACTGTAAGTGATGTCCCTATGACTGATTCAAGAAAAGGCAAAAGAGACTCTTTTTCCAGGTTTAAACTTCTGAGCAGATCTCCTGGTGCCTTTGGAATTCCTTCAATGGGAAGATTATATTTAGTATTGAGTGTTTCGAGATAGTCTGGAAGGCTTTTAATCAGACTTTGTCCCTGCTCAATAAGAACTGGAATAAAAAAGTATCCGGCAGCAACCACCAGGGCAATCACTAAGATCAATATGAATGACGTCGTTATAGTGGTATGAATGCGCCAATGTTTTTGGATAAAAGCAATTAAGGGACGAAACAAATAAGCCAGTAGCAGACCTAAAAAAACCGGCAATAGGATAGACCTGAGATACCAGGCGATGATCACCAATACAATGAAAACTGTTATCTTAAACAGGTCTTTGACAGCTGTTATCTCCCAAAGATGGGGTGAATATTTAATCTGTCCTTTGTTTTCTTTTTTCATTTGATCATCTAATCATCCAAGAAAATAAAAATCACTAACTTCTTAAATTTAATCTTGTTTAATAAGACTAAATCCTGTCCTGCAAAACAAAGATCGTGTCTTTTTTTGTTTTTTATTTTTTCTAGCCAATGAGGATGAATGTTTATTCTTTTTTTTCTTCAGGCACGGAGAGAATTGTCTTGATCCGTGTGTACCCGTCTTTTAATTCACTTCTGATCTGAGCCGCTTCTCCGGATGTAACCAATTTGGCTTCTTCATATCCTTTGACCACAGAGTTAACCACATTTTCATAGGTGTCTTTAGTGATGTTTTTGATCTGAGATAAATTTTCAAAGATTTTGTCTTTCATCTCAAAATAGTAGGTCCTCACATTCTCTCTTGTTTCTTTCCCAGATTTAGGAGCGAGAAGAAGACCCGCTATAAATCCTGTTAGGGTCCAAAATAAAAATGATCTATCACTCATGATAGTACCTCCTCATATTTTATGGTAATAGTTCAAGTTCATTATATTCCTTTTTCATTTCATAACGATATGAACAAAAGAAATATTTCCACTTGTTCTATCAGAAAATGTCACTATTTATTTCTGCAAAAGCCATGCCAAATTTTACAATAAAGGTTGCTTAAGTTATCCTGGCACAGAGATTGCAAACAAAAAAATGAGGTGAAATGATTATGTCTTCATCTAATAAAATTAATAAAAAGACCTTTTATTTATCTTCAAATGAATATGATGCATTTATATTTGACCTGGATGGAGTGATTACCCAAACCGCTAAAGTCCACGCATTAGTTTGGAAACAGATGTTTGATGAATATTTAAAAAACAAGTCTTATCCTGGTCAAGATTTTGTCCCTTTCGATATCAATGAAGATTATCTCAAATATGTAGACGGAAAACCCCGTTATGAAGGTGTCAGGAGCTTCCTTGGATCCAGAGGGATCGAGCTTCCCTTTGGTTCGCCTGATGATTCGCCGGAAAAAGAAACAGTATGCGGGCTTGGAAACAGGAAAAACCAATTATTTCGTGAATACTTAAAAAATAATGGTGTTGAGACTTATGGAAATGCAGTAGATTTAGTCCACAGGATCAAAGACCGCCATCTTAAAACTGCTGTTGTGTCCTCCAGCAAGAACTGTTCGGCTGTGCTGGAGGCAGCCGGGCTGACTGAGGAATTTGATGTTCAGGTGGATGGGGTCATTTCAGAGAAAATGAATCTCAAAGGGAAGCCTAATCCCGATATTTTTCTTGAAGCTGTTAAGCGCCTAAATGCTAAGATCGAAAGATCGGTCGTGGTTGAAGACGCTCTGGCTGGAGTTGAAGCCGGCTGCTTAGGGGGGTTCGGTTGTGTGATCGGAGTAAATAGGACCGGCCGGGGATCTGATTTGAAAGATAAAGGAGCAGATATAGTCGTTTCCGATCTATCCCGGATAATTATAACTGAAGAAAAAAAATCCATACCAGAGCAAGAGAAAGATCTACCCAATATTTTGGAGAACATGGACAAGATACATGGTTTTATAAAAGAAAAACAACCTGCTTTTTTCTTGGATTATGACGGCACACTGACTCCTATCGTACAGCGTCCGGAAGATGCAGTTATGTCCAATGAAATGCGTTCTGTAGTTTCAGAACTTTCAGGACTTTGTCCTTTGGCAGTAATAAGCGGAAGGGATTTAAAGGATGTGAAAAACCTAGTAAAGGTTGATAATATTTTTTTTGCGGGAAGCCATGGTTTTGATATTGTGGGACCTGATGACTGGCACACGGAAAACCAGCGGGGACAGGAATATCTTCCGATATTGGAAACAGCTGAAACAGAGATCACAGAACGATTGAAAGATATTCCCGGAGCAAGGGTGGAGAGGAAAAAATTTTCTATTGCTACTCATTATCGGGAAGTCTCATCCGATAAGGCAGATCTTGTGGAGAAGGCAGTCGATGAGGTGCTGGCAGAACATCCTGAGCTTAGAAAAGGTTATGGGAAAAAAGTCTTTGAAATGCAGCCTGATATTGACTGGGATAAGGGAAAAGCACTGCTCTGGCTTCTAAAAAAGTTGGATTTGGATGGCCCTGAAGTTCTTCCTTTTTATATTGGAGATGATGTGACGGATGAAGATGCTTTTGCGGTCCTTAAAAACAAGGGAATCGGAATTGTTGTCAGTGATGATAAACGTTTTTCTAAAGCCAACTTCAAACTAAAGGATCCAAGTGAAGTTCTTATTTTCCTTAAAAAAATAATATTAATTTTGAAAGGAGAAAACAGTAATGCATGATTGGATATTTTCCTATACCGGTTTTTCTCCAAAGGAGGAGGGCCTGCGGGAAGCTTTATGTACTCTGGGCAATGGCTATTTTGCAACCAGAGGGACGGCCCCAGAATCCGAGGCAGATGATATACACTATCCAGGTACATATCTTGCCGGAGGATATAACCGGCTGACCACTAAGATCGCCGGAAAAGAGATAGAAAATGAGGACCTGGTTAATATTCCCAACTGGCTTCCTCTGAACTTCAGGGTTAAAGGTGAAAACTGGTTTAGTTTAAAAGATGTTGAGATTTTAGCTTACCGGCAGGAACTGAACCTCACCAAAGGAATCCTTTCCAGGATGGTAAAATTTCGCGATAAAAAACAGAGGAAGTTCACTTTGGTAAATCAGCGTTTTGTCCATATGGGAAATCCCCATCTTGCTGCCATCAAAGTCAACCTTATCTCAGAGAATTGGTCCGGAGAGATAGAGATATGTTCCGCTTTGGACGGAAGAGTGATCAATGCCGGGGTAAAACGTTATAAAGCACTGAGCAGCCGGCATCTTGAAACTCTGGAAGCATCTCCGGTGGATGGCGGTTCAATGCTGCTGGAAGTTCAGACCAATCAATCTCATATTAGAATTGCCCAGTGTGCCGCGACCCATATCTACAGCGGCAATCAGAGGCTAGAACCGAACTTCCATTTTGTAGAAGAAAAAGGTTATATCGCCAAACGATTCACTCTTAAAATAGAAAAACAGGAACGGATCTCCATTGAAAAGATAGTGGCTTTGTACACTTCCCGTGATCATGCCATTTCCGAATGCAGCTTAGAGGCTGCAAAAACTATCAAGAGGGCTGAATCTTACCTTGGCTTACTGCAAAGTCATTTCCGGGCATGGTCCAATCTTTGGAGGCGTTTTGAGATCGAAATAAGCATCGATCCTCCCGATGGAGACAGTCACAAACAACTGGTTATGAATTTATATATCTTCCATCTTCTCCAGACTACATCCCCCCATACTCTCCATTTAGATGCTGGTGTTCCCTCCAGGGGATGGCATGGAGAAGCCTATAGGGGACATATTTTTTGGGATGAGCTCTTTATTTTCCCTACTCTTAATTACAGGCTTCCCGAGATCACCAGATCCCTGCTTATGTACCGTTTCCGGCGTTTGCCTGAAGCCAGATATGCGGCTGAATCGGAAGGTTTCAAGGGTGCCATGTATCCCTGGCAG
>CAZLBV010000374.1:0-13491 GCA_964557845.1 uncultured Eubacteriales bacterium
TACACTAACATCGAACAGATCAGAGAAACGATCGTGGCCATAAGAGGAGGAGCACCGATCAGACTTAAAGATATAGCCAATGTAGAAGATACTCATCGCCGGATAACCAGGATTACAAGAGTCAATGACCTGCCGGGCATCAGATTGGCTATCTATAAACAGTCCGGTGAGAATACGGTCAATATTGTAGAAGGTGTAAAAAAAGAACTGGAACGAATTCAGCTGGATTATCCTCAATTCAAGTTTATAACCGTAAGGGACAGTGCCAAATACATCAAAGCTGCCATTAATAATGTCGGCTCTTCAGCAATTTATGGAGGCTTGCTGGCAATATTTGTTTTGTTGTTCTTTCTAGTTAATATAAGAAGCACGCTGGTCATTGCTCTATCGATTCCGATCTCAATAATCGCCACTTTTACCCTTATATATTTTAACGGTTTCACCCTGAACGTTATGAGCCTGGGGGGATTGGCTTTGGGCATCGGAATGATGGTGGACAACTCTATCGTCGTGCTGGAAAACATATTCCGATTGAGGGAGGACGGCTTGGATCTCAGCACGGCATCAGTCAAAGGAGCCAATGAGGTTACCTCAGCCATTATTGCCAGTACAGTTACCACTTTGATCGTCTTCCTTCCTATGCTTTTCATCCGGGGCGCTGCCGGAATTATGTTTAAACAACTGGCGTATGTCGTTGTCTTTTCTCTGACCTGCTCTCTTATTGTAGCGCTTACACTGGTGCCGATGCTGGCCAGTAAAATCCTTAAAGGTGACAACATCAGTAAACAAAGTTCCGGTTCCCGGATGGCTTTGAAAACCAAACAAATCTTTGTCAATATCGAAAATACCTATAAAAACATTCTCGATTATTGCCTGCATCATAAATTCCTAGTGCTTTCGAGTACAGTCGTTGTGCTGGTGATCAGTATCTTTCTTTTCCGGTTTGTCGGCAGAGAATATATGCCCCAAACCGATGAAGGTGAAGTCAGGATAACGGTGGAAATGGAAGTTGGGACCAGGTTATCGGTAATGGACCAGAAGCTTAAGGAAGTCATTGCTCAGGTCAAGCAAATGGTTCCGGAGATCGAATCTATAGAAGAAAGTGCCGGCAGCGGAGGCTGGCGTGGCGGAGCCAATCAGGGAAATATTACCCTGAAACTGGTTCCAAAATCTCTGAGGTCAAGGAGCAGCATGGACATTGCGGCTGATCTCAGCCGCAAATTGTCGGCAACTCCCGGAGCCATCATCCGCACTAGAGCCTCTGGAGGGATGATGATGTTCGGGATGAGAGGCGGCGGTGGTGAGGAAAGGCTGCAGATCGAGATCCGTGGTTTCGATATGGAAGTAGCTCAGAGCCTTGCTGTTGAAGTAAAAAAAGTTGTCGAAAATACAAGAGGAGTAACGGATGTCCGAATTAGCCGGCAAGAGGGGACTCCGGAGCAGCACCTGGTTATCAACAGACAAAAAGCTTCTGACATGAAATTATCAGTCAACCAGATCGGCGGTTTTATCCAAACAGTTCTATCAGGTTCTCAGGCTAGTCAGTTCCGGGAAGGCGGCCGTGAATACAGGATCTTAGTTAAAGTAAAGGATTCAGAATATCTGGACATCAACGACCTGCTCGACTTGACCATTACCAATTCTGATGGAGAGCAAGTTAGTTTGCGTAATGTGATCGATATAACTAGCGAGCAGGGTCCCCAGCAGATAGAAAGAAGAGACAGAGAAAGAATAATTAACGTGTCAGCAGAAATTGCAGACCGGGATCTGGGCTCGGTGATCCGTGATGCCCGCCAGAACCTAAAGACCATTCCGGTCCCCAGAGATTTTATTATAAGTTTCACCGGTGATTACGAAGAACAGCAAAAAGCCAACCGGGAACTGATGGTCACTATCATATTAGCTCTGTTTCTTGTCTATATGATCATGGCCATGCTATATGAATCGCTGCGCGATCCTTTGATAATCATGTTTTGTGTGCCATTGGCCTTAATAGGAGTGGTCTTGATGCTCTTTCTTACGGGGACAAGCTTAAATGTACAAAGCTACATTGGCATGATCATGCTGGGTGGGATCGTGGTCAATAATGCTATTCTATTGGTGGACTATACCAACCTGCTTCGTCGCCGGGATGGAATGGAGTTGATGGAAGCCATCAAGGAGGCTGGGAGAAGAAGAATGCGCCCGATCCTGATGACTGCCTTAACCACCATAGTAGCTATGGTCCCTATGGCTCTTGGTTTGGGAGAAGGAAGCGAAGTCCAATCACCCTTAGCCAGGACGGTTATTGGAGGTCTGACCAGCGCCACTTTCATCACTCTGGTAGTCATTCCGGTTGTTTATTCGATTTTTGAACATAGAAGAACGAAAAAGACCGAAGCCAGCTCTTAAGAAGTAAAAATTCTGAAGAAATTTCTGCCGGCTATAGATAGATAGATTAATTAAAATAATTTGAGGGATCTTCTGGGAGGAGGAATCGTTGACTTGGTTTGTTCGGGTGTGATAATCTTGTTTTTATAGAGAATAAAGAGTCAGAAAAAATTATCATTAAGACTAGTCATGAGACTTAGAAGAAAACAAAAGAGAGAAACAATATATTCAATTGATAAAAAAAATCTGATCATTCGCGATCATTTAGCCGCTGATCGAACGGCATTATCAAATGAACGCACATTTTTATCCTATATAAGGACTTCTATAGCCTTATTTGCCGGTGGTTTTGGGTTAATAAAGTTCATAACAAATTTAGCGTACAACCTCCTTGGTTGGTTTCTTGTTGGTTTAGGAATCATTGTTTTAATCATCGGAATTTTGAGGTTTATAAAATTCAACAAAAGCATAAAATCCATCGGTTGTTCGAAAATGTATAAAGTAATTGAACCTGACGATGAGTTGAAAAAAGAAATAAAAGAAGATAATTAGACTGATGAGACACTTGAAGATTTTATACTTTTTTGGCTTTAAATTTTAGATATAGCGGGAATAACTCTTTTCCGGCTGTGATCAGCTACTTTTTTTACTTCCATAAGCGCTCCAGAAGGAATGGGAACTTCAATTTCTCCTGTTTTGAACGGCAGATCTTTTATTCTGAAAATATTCATGAATAATCTAAATGGTTCATTCTCGCTTCGGGTCATGATGAGATTATCTGCTGCCTTTTCTAAATGTTCTATATCTTCTCTTTTCGCTGATGTGCTTATAGAAAAAAGGTAAGAAAAGGATTTATCATGCGCAATAGTATCTATCATTTGATCCAGTATTTGGTTCTCATAGGTAGGGGAAAAAAGCAGGAGATTTAAGGCAGAGCCAAAAACTAATATCCCAGGACCCTCTTTTGGTAAAGACATAGTTGCTTTTTCGATTGCTTTAATCCAAATATCCGGTTTTACTACATTGGCCTTGATCTCATTGGAACTCACTTCTTTGATCCCGCTCAGAGCGACGTCCAACTGGACAAAATAGGAATTATTTTTATACTCTGATAACTCTAAATTCGTTACTTTTTTCAAACCGGTGATAATGAATTCCTTATTGGGATATTGGAGGGACATAAACACTACACTCCCTCCTGATCTCAGCCAAACGGCAGCAAAGTGATTCCCGATCAAAGGCTTTCCTGATCCCCCAGGACCGGAAATTATGGTCGATGTATTCACCAAGATCCCTTCCGGCATTAAATCATCCAACCATTTCACTCCTAATTTTACTCTATTCATCTTAATGCTCCTCTTTAAGAAGATTCCTATTATTCTTTCGTTATCCTTTCCATTCAATTCTCATACTTTGACTCTAAATATATTATACTCCACCTGTAAAACACACCTGACTTCACCAGAATACTTTTTTATGGCAGATCTAGAATTTAAGGAATTATAATGCTTAGGGAAGGCGGAATTAAGCAATTCCGGCTGATATTGTCATGCTAGCAGATGTTTTACCAGTTCTTCCTTTTTTCGCTTGAAACTTCTATTTTAGAAATATGGGCCTTCTTTCTATCACGTTAAGTAATTTTTTATCTTTTCTTCTAAAACATCTTGCGGCATGGCACCGATGATAGAATCAACATATTTCCCGGATTTAAATACCAGCAGAGCAGGAATTGACATAATGCTGAAACGCTCGGCGATTTCTCTATTTTCGTCTATATTCAATTTTGCAAAAGCAATTTTCCCTGTATATTTCTTAGCCAAATTCTCAATTATGGGATGGATCATAAGACAGGGAGTACACCATTCTGCCCAACAATCGATGACCATAAACTGATATTTCTTGATGGCTTCATCGAAATTGGCAGTGCTTAAAAACAAAGGATAATCCGGTCTGTCCACGAGAGCTCTTTTTTTCTTTTCTTCTTCTTCCATTTCAGCAAGGAGAGCGTCAGAATTCGATGATCCATGAACAATAAGTTGATAGAGAAGTTTTTCTTTAGAGATCGATCCTGAGAGCTGAGATTCTTTTTCTTCGTTGATCAAAACAAATGGTAAAGACAGTATTTTGGAGACTTTTCCCTTTTTTACTGCTTCTTCGATCTCGATGGCCCGGCTCACAATTCTGATGGGAAGTTCAACCGCTATTTGATTGCTCAAAAGGACAGCCTGGCTGGAAGCAGGAGAATCTAAGCTGAAATAAGTCTCAATAAGCACATTTTTGTCTATATTCTTCAACCTCTCTCTAAAAGAATCATCCAGACCACTTTTCCCTTGAGAAATTAAAGAGATGGTCTCAAAAAAAGCACCTGCTACATGACCGGCAGGAGCTCCCCAGAATTGAATGGAATAACCACTGTTTTTACCTATAACAATGGTAGGAGAAAAGGATAAATCTAATTTTTTGGCACTTTCATCGCTGAAGCTCAAATATTCTGCTTTTATTTTAGTATTAACTTGAGAAAGATCTCTTACCAAGTCTTTACTGAATTGACTATACTGAGGATCTTCACCGCTGACAATGATGTCCCTAGTGAAGACCTTCATATCCACATCCTCTATTAACTCCTGACTATACTTTTTCTCTAGAAAAGCTCTTGTTTGTGAATCAAATAACATGCTTTATTTTCTCCTTCCATATTTGAATATCAATTTTTTCAAACCTCTGTGTTTATTCCAGCCTTAGCAAGAAGATTTTCCGGATAAATCGTGTTCAAATCCAGACCCAGATCACTTTTTGGGTCACCGCCTAAGGCTAAACCAAGAAGCTGGGGATAAAGAATAACTGGAACATTGTATTGTTTTTCTAATTTTTTATTTATCTCTTTTTGTTGTTCGCTGTACATAAGATAACAGGTTTGACACTGAACTACCAAACAATCTATATCGCGCGCCGTTAAATTATTGAGTTTTTTCTGCACCAGATAAAATGCTGCTTCCCTGGTAACAGGGAAGCTTTTTCCTCCACAGCACAAATTAAGAGTCTCGTAAGATACAGGTGAAGGACCTGCTGCAGAGATAAGGTGATGAAGCGTACTTGGATTTTCTGGGTCATCAAATCCCTCAAATGCAGATTTCGGCTTTAAGTAATGACATCCATAATGAGGGGCAGCTCGAAGTCTTGATAAATCTATTTTTATCTTACTTTTTATTTTCTCTATACCTATATCCTGATATAAAACTCTCGAAATATGTTTCACCCTAGTATTTCCCTTATATTCTAATCCCACAGTTTTCAATCTATTATTCACTCTGTCTCTCGTCGATTGATTCTTTAGCTTTTCCACAGCTTCCGCCAAATGTCCGGTACAGGCAGCACAAAGGGTGAGGATATCCAATCCTTGAGCTTCAGCATAAGCCAAGTTCAATGCTGCCAATAACAATCCTGCTTCCTGACTTAAATTGACCTGATTTATTCCACAGCAGACGAAATCTTCAATATCCACAAGCTCTATCCCCAACTCTCTGCATACCCATCGGGAAGAGATTTCATATTGAATGACTTGGGTCGGAGTGGTGCAGCCTAGAAATAAAGCATATCTATTCATCATCATCATTTTTATCTAAAATTTTATCAAGTCCAACTAACTCAATAAGTTTTTTAACCTTTTTTCTGTCGCTTTTTAAAACAGGAAGAGAACGGGCTCTTCTTTTCGCCGCCAAATCTCTGTCCACTTGGAATATTAAACCTGTGCGCATAATCTGTTGCGTTTGCTTGACCCACGGAGAAGGAGCATAACCTTGCTCTGCAGCCATATTTTTCAAAACATTCAATATATTAAAGAATTTTACATTCTGGGGACACCTATTCTCGCAATTGTGACAGGTCACACAGTACCAGATAAAGGGGCTGCTCAAGACTTCGTTTCTCATTCCCAACTTCACCATTTTAGCCAATTTTCTAGGGCTGTATTCAGGAAATATTTCATGAATAGGGCATCCGGCCGTGCAGGTTCCACAAGCAAAGCAAGCATTTAATCCTTGAGCCCCTTCATGTTTCAAAACTTCTGATCTAAAGTTCGGATCAAGGTCTTCCACTCGAACCACTCCTCTGCTCTCTTGTCCCTGACTCATTTCAATCTTCCCTTTCAAGTTCCTCCAAAACTGCTTCCCTTAATGCTTCTCTCTTGGGGACATTAACAAATTTAAGCACACCATTAATAGCAATAGCCGGAACCGACATCACCCCGTATTGGGCTGCCCTTGTGGTGTCAAGAGTAATATCAACTTCTTCCACAGTTAACCTGTCTCCGAATTCATCGGACAATTCTTCAAGCATCTCTTTGACCGCAGGACACCCCACACATCCAGGAGACATGAACTCTTCCACATAGACTTCTTCCATAATAACTTAACCTCCTTGATTGACCTGACTTGCTTTTATCATAAATTCAGGAAGTTTTATCCTGCTTTTCCTCAGCTCGCCATCCGCAAAGGAAGCTGCTGCCTTTGCCTGGACAATTGAATCAGGAATATCTTTAGGCCCCTGGGCAGCACCACAGATATAAATTCCACGAATATTTGTTTCCACAGGGCGAAGTTTAGGATGCATCTCCTTGAAAAAGCCATTCGCATCCAGTTCAACTCCGAGAATCTGAGATAGCTGCCTGGAGCCTTGGGAAGGGATAGTTGCGCAGGAGAGGACAACCAGGTCGGCCTCTATTTCCAGGAGTTGATTGATATCCGGGTCTTCCACTTTCAGGCGAAGATTTTTTGTATCCGATTCTTCTACAATCTCACTCGGTCTTCCCCGAATAAAATGGATCCCCAGTTCCCTGGTCCTTCGGTAATACTTCTCAAAATCTTTACCTACAGTCCGCATATCTATAAAGCAAATATAGATCTCAGCATCAGGCAAAACCATTTCTTTGATTATCTGGGCATGCTTTAAAGCATACATGCAGCAAATATTGGAACAATAGTCATTAGTATTTTCATCCCGTGAGCCTACACATTGGATCATAACAATTCTCTTTGGCTCGACTCCATCAACCGGTCTCAAAAGCTTACCCGCAGTGGGCCCATCAATATCTAAAAGTCTGGCCAGTTGAAACTGGGTAATGACGTTTCTGTAACGTCCGTACCCATATTCACTCTTGAAAACTGGATTATATTCATCAAATCCTGTAGCCACAATGATCGCTCCCACTTTCAAGTTTATGGTCTGAGCTTGCTGCTTAAAATCAATAGCAGCTGTGGGACATGCCTTCTCGCATATCCGGCAAACACCTTTCCTGAAGTAAAGGCAATTTTGATCATCGATAACAGCTTTCTTGGGAATTGCTTGATCATAGGGAATGTATATGGCTTTTCTTTGTCCCAGCCCCCCCGAATAATCGCTGTCTACTACTTTAACAGGACATTTCTCCACACACTCTCCGCAACCAGTACACTTATTTGATTCGATATATCTGGGACTCTGAATAACTTCAACATTAAATTTACCGATATAACCTTCTACACCCTTGACTTCTGAATTGGTCAATAAATTTATATTGGGATGGATATTGGCATATGCTGTTTTAGGAGCAAGGATACAGGGAGCACAATCATTAGTAGGAAATACCTTGTAGAGCAAGGCCATCTTTCCCCCGATAGTAGGCAGTCTCTCCACTATGTGAACTTGATAGCCCTTATCTGCCAGATCCAAACCTGCTTCCAGACCAGCCACGCCTCCTCCAATTATTAAAACCGATTGTTCCGCTTCGATTTCAACCATGGGAACCAACCGCTTCAACCTCATTCTTTTCACCGCTAACTCAATCAGTTTCTCTGAGTTTTCCAGCGCCTGTTCCGGGCTGACCTTATGCGGACTTCCATGCATAGTCCACTTTCTGATATCGATCAGATCCACAAACTGGGGCTCTATCTCTGCCTTCTCTCCACATCGCTGAAAGGTCAAAAGATGCAACGAAGGATCACATGCCGCCACCACCACCCTTTCCAATTTTTGATCTTTAATAGCCTCTTGAACAGCCACCTGTCCATCTTCAGAGCAGCAGAATTTGCTGTTCTCAGCATAGACCACTTCCTCTATTTTTTTGGTATGTTCAAGCAAAGCCCCGATGTCTAAACCGCCAGCAATATTTTTGCCGCAGTGGCAAATGAAAACACCAATTCTTTTTTCTTTTTTAGAGTCCATGGCTTCTAAGTTACCTTAAGAAATCAACGGTGTTCTGTATAAGAGGCTTTTTTTATATACTCGAATATATCAAGAGATGCAATGGCAGCCTGGGCTGCTGCTGTCACCACCAGCTTAGTCGGTGAAGAGGTTATATCGCCAATTGCATAGATACTGTCAATGTTCGTCCTTCCTTTATCATTGACAACAATAAAGCCTTGCTTGTCAATCTTTATTCCAGAGGCTCTTGCTATCTCACTGTTAGGTATTCCTTCAAGTTGAAGAAATATCCCATCCGTATCTATTTCTTCCGTTTCTCCGGTTACTCTATTCATCAAGACAACACTTTTTACTTTAATATCTCCTTTTATTTCTTTGATCTCCATGTCACCGAGAACATTCACTTTCTGTTTATCAAGGTCTTTCAAGAGAATCTTTTCGGCACATAACTTTGCACTGCGGCATACCAGACTCACGTGTGATGCTATCCCGGCAAGATATATAGCCTCTTCTGCCGCCCTTCTATTCTCCCCCACTACCAGGACTTTTTTCCCCTTAAAAAAAAGGCCATCGCACACAGCACAATGACTGATACCCCTGCCGCGGAATTGATCTTCACCGGGCACACCGAGTCCTTGAGGCGATGTTCCTGAAGCAATAATGACCGCCTCAGCCGAGTAATCAGATTTTTCTGTTATTACAACAGGCTTTTTACCTTTAAAATTTAATCCACTGACTCTTTCCAGCTGATGGATTTCTGCTCCTGCTTTTTTACTCTGCAGAACCATTTTATCAACAAGGTCTTTCCCGCTGATCCGGTCGAGACAACCAGGGTAGTTCTCAAGTAAAGGAATCTCAGCAGCATACCCGCCGGGTACTTTTTCTTCCAGTAATAAAGTGTCAAATCCATAGTACGCCAGATAAAAGCCTGCCGTCAGGCCTGCCGGTCCTGCGCCAATCACAATTGTGTCTCGATGCTGCATTTCACTCCTCCTTCTCAATTGTATTTCAGTTAAGTTCATATCTTTTTACCAAAATTATTGATTCATTTCCACATTTGTTTATTTTTTTCAAATTCAAACTTTCGTAATAAGGGTTTAATAATCATCTGAAGCCCAAGAGACTAAACAAGCAAAAGGATCTCTGGGCGCAATTCAAGACTTGAAAAATAAATAAGTGATCTTCTCCTGTAACATGTTTATCAGTATTTTACTTACTTTGAATCCATAAGATAGGCATTTATAGATACAGCCGATCTTTTGCCTCCTGCCATTGCACTGATCACTGTAGCTGAGCCGCTTATTATATCTCCTCCGGCCCAGACTCCCTGTTTTGTGGTTTTACCTGTTTTTTCATCAGCTATAATTGTGCCTTTCTCGGTGAAATCAAGATCTTTAACACTGCCGGCAATTAAAGGATTCGGCGTGGTTCCTAAAGCCACTATGGCAACATCGACATCTATGGTAAATTCACTACCCGGAATTTCTATGGGACGCCGTCTGCCGCTGCTATCCTTTTCCCCTAACTGCATTTTGTAACACTCCATTCCCTTCAGCCAATTACGATCATTTCCTAGGAATCTTTTGGGATTGGTCAACAACTTAAATTCAATACCCTCCTCCTTAGCATTTTCAATTTCTTCTTTACGGGCGGGCATCTCAATCTCAGAACGCCGGTAGACAATATAAACTTGCTCAGCACCAAGCCTAAGGGCAGTTCTGGCTGAATCCATGGCCACATTTCCACCACCTATGACTGCAATTCTTTTACCAACTTTGATCGGTGTGTAATAAACAGGAAACTTATGCGCCTTCATCAGATTAACCCGGGTCAAAAATTCATTGGCAGAATAAACACCGTTAAGATTTTCCCCCGGAATTCTCAAAAAAAGCGGCAATCCAGCCCCGATACCCAAAAAAACAGCTTGATAATTGTTATCAAGAAGCTCATCTACCGTTATTTTTTTTCCTACCACATAATCTAACTTAATCTCTACTCCCAAGGATTTAACATAGTCAACTTCAGTTTTTACAATGTCTTTGGGAAGTCTGAACTCCGGGATACCATAAGTTAATACGCCTCCGGGAACATGAAGTGCTTCAAAAATCGTCACGCTGTGTCCTAATCTGGCCAGATCAGACGCAACTGTTAAACTGGCTGGTCCGGCCCCCACCACAGCCACGCGTTTACCCGTTGACTCTGGCTTATTTGATACCAGGGCCAAATCTTTCAAATTGTTTTGTTCCCAATCGGCAACATACCGTTCCAATCGCCCAATAGCAATGGGAGCACCCTTTTTGGCAAAAACGCATTTACTCTCACATTGGCTCTCCTGAGGACAGACTCTCCCACATATCCCCGGCAAGCTATTTTTGTCTTTGAGTATTTTTACTGCTTCGGGCATATCATCATCGGCTACAGCCTTAATAAAACCAGATATGTTTATTTCTACCGGACATCCTTCAATACAAGTCGGTTTTGGACATTGAATGCAGCGTTCTGCCTCAGTTCTTGCTTCCTCATAGCTGTAACCAAGAGCCACTTCTTTAAAGTTTTTGATCCGCATATAAGGATCTTGCTTTGGCATCGGAACCCTATTTAAATTTATCTTTTCCATAATAACCTCAGTTAAAAATGATCATAAAACTTAAGATATATTTTTTTCAAAGGCAATTTTTTCTTCATCAATATAAATATCATTCCGGGCAGAATATAGATCCCAATCGACCTGATGCCCATCAAAATCAGGCCCATCAACACATGCAAACTTGGTTACACCGCCTACAGAGACTCTACAGGAACCGCACATTCCGATACCGTCAATCATTATTGAGTGGAGACTGACAATAGTTTTTACCCCAAACGGTCTTGTGATCTCTGAACATGCTTTCAGCAAAGGACCCGGTCCCATTGCATTGACTCGAGCGATCTTCTGCCCGCTTTCCAGGATTTCTTTTAATACCATAGGCGCCGGAGCTTTCTGGCCGTAGGAACCATCCTCTGTCACAACTATAAGTTGATCACACGAACCGGCCAAATGGTCCTCCCAAAAAAGCATCTTTTCTGTTTTCTGCCAAATAATGGAGGTAACTTTATTCCCTTTGTTTTTAAGGGCTTTTGCAACCGGTATGATAAAACCTGCTGCCACACCAGCCGCAACACAGACCACATGCCCGAATTTTCCGATCTGAGTAGGTACTCCCAGCGGTCCCACACAACTGGCTATATGATCACCTTTTTCCAGCAAGGCTAATTTATGGGTAGTAGCACCCTTTGCCATGAAGATAACGGTAATACTTCCCTCATTCTGATCCCAATCCGCAATATTCAAAGGAATACGTTCCCCCTCTTCATCAATTCTAAGGATAACAAATTGTCCTGGTTGAGACCTTTCTGCCAAAGTTGGTTCTGCAATTTTGAGCAAATAAGTATTGGGAACCAAGTTTTGCTTAGAGATTATTTCATACATGAGTTACTCCGATTTATAAATAAATTCTCTTTTTTTCTTATCTTTCCATTCGTAAATAATTCAGAACAGCTCAAAACCATCTTTTTCCGGTGCGTCTTTCACCTTTTTCAGGATCAGGACTATTCATTGGCAGTCTTTGCATAATCCATAAAATTCAATGTTATGATCTTGAACAATAAATTTGTACTTTCGTTTAATGCTCTTAGCTTCCTCTTTAACCAGTTTCATTTCTTCATCGACGAAATCATCATAATCGATGATTTTTCCACATTTTTTGCAGATAAGATGATGGTGGTGTGATCTTTCTTCACCTGTCCTGTACTCATAGCGGCTTTGGCCTTCTCCTATGTCCATTTTGTTAATGAGGCCCATTTGAGACAAAAGATCAAGGGTTCGGTAAACAGTGCTCAGTCCAATTCCTGGATATTTCTCCAAAAGAAAATAATAAATTTCTTTTGCGCTCATATGTTCTGAGGTTCTTCTCAATAGATCCAGGATGGCTTGGCGAGTTAAAGTCCAGCGAAATATTTGACCCTGAAATAGATCTTTGTATTCGGAATTTTTATTCATCTTATAATTAAATGAAAATGATAACCAATACTATAATGAAAATCATTCTCAATAGAAATCTAAAACGATAATCCTTAATTGTCAAGATAAAAATGAAAGGGGGAGTTCTCCTTTTTTTTGTAACTCACGAAGCAGGTAGATAGAAAGGACATGTATAAATCCCTCAGAAAGACGGGTCATGGGCCTTTAAGATCGGATTTTTGTGTGAGTGGTTTGAAAAAGAATTGGTAGCGGGGGTTGGATTTGAACCAACGACCTCCGGGTTATGAGCCCGACGAGCTACCAGACTGCTCTACCCCGCAGTACCGACGTTAATTATAGCAAAACCTTGGCTTTTGTCAAAACAAATTTATTAAGAATTTATTTCCTTTTTTACAATATAAAAGCTATCTGCTCAAATTTAACTCTTTTCATAATATTTTTTTTTAAATTATTCTTGACATTATCTCATGGCAAAAAATATAATTGGACACTCAAAAAAATGGCCTATTTCCTGTTTTTTGCACTATCAATAATATGCATTACTTCAGTTCTTTTTATGATCTTAATTAAAGATCAAGCTTATAATGCTCTCTTCATCGTGTTAGCCTTTGCCTGCCTGGCTGGATTATTCGCCCTGCTCGACGCTCCCTTTATAGCAGTTGTCCAGATCATCATCTATGCCGGAGCGATCATGGTTCTTTTTGTTTTCGTGATTATGATGATCAATCTGCGCACAGAATTTCCCACGGAAAAAAAGAAACTAACCTTAAGTCTTTCGCTTATTATCGGCATTATCCTTTTTATCGAATTAATATTTTCGTTAAAAGAAGCCTTTCAACAATTGAGTACCGGAAGCTCAGAGTCTATAGGGAATCCTACCAATCTGGGTGAGCTGCTGTTTACAAAATACCTCTACCCATTTG
>CAZLBV010000375.1:0-4222 GCA_964557845.1 uncultured Eubacteriales bacterium
AAAGATAAACGCAGCCGGCTGTTGGTGGCAGATGGGGCGGAATTTTTAAAACAAAACAAGGAGCCCTTCGATATTATTATCGTGGATTCTTCCGAACCAGTAGGGCCTTCGGCCGTGCTTCATCAGGAGGAATTTTATCTGTCACTGAAAAACAATATTTCTGAGGGTGGAGTGATCGTGATGCAGGCGGGTTCTCCTTTTTATCATTTAGATCAGATCAGAGAAATAAGCCAGAAGCTTAAGAAAATATTTGGAATGGTAAGATTTTATACGGGACCGGTTCCCACCTATCCGGGCGGATATTGGAGCTATGTTTTTTTATCCGACAAGATCGATCCGCTAAAATCCAAAGGCCAACCGGCTGCCGGGCTCAAATATTTTACTCAGGAAATCCACAAGGCTGCCTTTGCCCTGCCTGAGTTTTTTAAAAGCGCTGTCACTGATTGAGTCCTGGCGGCATCAACTTTAATTTTTATTGAGCGGTTAAATCTCCAGGATCAATATCCTGATCAAGAATTATATCAGGCCTCAATTCCCAGCTTACCAGGGACGAAAACAATCCAGGCTGTAGGCCGGGCCTTCAATGGTTACATAGGAACGGCGGTTTTTATCATAAACACATCGGATATCAAAACCGATCTGGGGAGAGCGGTACCAGTTCTGCTCTCCGTGTATTTTATCCGGAAGCCATTCTTTGCCGGATATGTTGACATTGGCGCTCATTCTTACAATATAAAACTCTTCATCTACATCTATCTGCACAACGGGGTAACTTTCAGTGCAATCTAATAATTCAATCTGCCTTGTTGATGCCGCTCTATAAGGACCGACAACATATCTTTGGTCATGGACTGAAGGTCATAGTCCGGTTTCCATCCCCATTCACTGCGGGCGGCAGAATCGTCGATGGTGGACGGCCAGGAGTCGGCGATCTTTTGACGTTCATCCGGCTTGAATGTGCATTTAAACTCAGGTATGTGTTTTTTGATCTCAGCCGCCAGTTCTCCGGCAGTGAAGCTCATTCCACTGACATTAAAACAGGCGTGGTGTTTTAGCCGTTCGAAATCTGCTTCCATCAGATCCAGGGTTGCTTTCAAACAATCGGGCATATACATCATGGGAAGCCGAGTGTCTTCGCTGACAAAACAGGTATACTTTTTGTATTTAACGGCCTCATAAAAAATAGCTACGGCATAATCGGTGGTTCCGCCCCCAGGAAGCGTCTTGTGACTGATGATCCCAGGATAACGGCAGCCCCTCACATCCAGTCCGAATCTGAGGACATAATACTCGCTTAAAAGCTCACCTGCCACTTTAGTAACCCCATATATGGTTTTAGGCAGCAGGATGGTCTCTTGGGGGGTGTCCTGTTTAGGAGTTTCCGGGCCGAAAACAGCAATGGAGCTGGGGATAAATACTTTTTTTACATCGAGTTCCCGGGCAGTTTCAAGAATGTTATATGTTCCTATCATGTTGACGTTCCAGGCCATTTGAGGTTTTTTTTCTCCGGTAGCAGACAGAATGGCCGACATATGATAGATGGTATCGATCTTGTTTTTAGTAATGGTTTGTTTCAGCTTAGGAATATCCAGGACATCCAGGATCTGGTAGGGGCCAGTATCCTTGATCTCAGGGGGAAGATCAGTCTTGATGTCTGTAGCCAGAACATTGTTCCGGCCGAATCTTTCCCGCAGTTCCTGAGTAAGCTCTGTGCCGATCTGGCCGCAGGCTCCGGTGATCAATATGTTTTTTATTTTTTTTGTCATCGTTATTCCATTC
Source organism: uncultured Eubacteriales bacterium (assembly GCA_964557845.1). Taxonomy (GTDB): domain Bacteria; phylum Acidobacteriota; class Aminicenantia; order Aminicenantales; family Aminicenantaceae; genus CAZLBV01. The sequence goes on from CAZLBV010000375.1 coordinate 1,780, forward strand.
ATTTCTGAAGAAGCTGATCTCCTTCTACGGTCTTAGACTAAGGGGCCGTTCCTATCTATAAGTTTAAGATGACTTTATATCTTTCTGGGGAAATTATGTCAATTGATAATTAACTGATAATTATAAGGTCGAAGATGCTATTTTTTCTTTTTTTTCTTTTCGATCTCTAAATAGAGGGAATCAAGCTCTTTGATCTTTTCTTTTAAATTCGCGATCTCTCTTTTTTGGGCTGTTATGGTTTTATTGAAATTGGCGCTCTTCTGATTGGAGTACTGCCAGTCTTTGTTCAGACGCTCATTTGTCTGTCTGAGCTGTACATTTTCTTCCTGCAATCGGGCGTATTCCTTTTCCAGTTTTTCGTAGTTCCGGATCAAGGTGTCCAACCGGCGCAGGGCCTCAGCACAAGTATTGACCTCATTGATCACTTCAACATCTTTTCCGGCGGCCTCATAGTTGTCTAAAGCCGTGATCGCTTGGGAATAATCTGGAGTGGGGTTGTTATAATGTGAATGGATCAAAGCTAGATGAATCCTGGCCCTATTGCGCATGACTATGCTTTCATTATTCTCGGCGATCTGTTCCAACTGCTCGATCCTGGCAGGATAATTTTCAGGAGAGAGCTGGGCAACATCTACCTGAAAAATAGGAGGATCAACTTCAGGTTTTTTTAAAAGCATACTGCACCCTGAACTTATAAATCCCATCATGATTGTTAAAAGAATAAATTTTCTCATTTCCTTGGCATAATCCTCTTCCTGGAGAATTTATAACATAAATATCTAATCTTGTTCTGGTATATCCTCATCCCTTAATCTGCGGTCGACAAAATACAGGCTGCCTAGTTGGGCTTTGGCATAATTTTTTACCTCAGCCGCGATCTCTCCAACCTGAACGAAATGCTTGAATTTACCCAGGTCATTTTTAACCACGCCGATAGAGATGGTCATCAAAGGAAATTTTTTCTTTCTACCGTTTCGGGAGATCTGGGTTATACAGCCCAGGCTCACATCTTTGGGATCATACATTTCTACCACCATTCGGTCGAACTGGTCGATGATGAATTGGCAGATCTTTTCATAATTATCGATTGCTGTCATGACGACAAAATCATCTCCTCCAATATGGCCGATGAAGGTCTCCTTGGTGCCATGTTTTTTGACGGCTTTTTCAATGATCTCGGCAGTGTTCTTAATGACTTTATTTCCCCGGGCATAGCCGTATTTATCGTTAAAGACCTTAAAATTGTCCAGGTCGACCAAACAGAAAGCAAATATCATTTCACTATCGATCCGCTTTTTAAGAATATTCTCGATCGCGATTCCTCCGGGCAGGCGGGTTAAGGGGCTGGTATCAAGATACATTTCTTCCAGACTTTTCAGACGCTGTGCCATTTTGGTGAAAGATTTGGACAGGTCCCCCAATTCATCCTGGTTGCGAATATTGAGATTATGGTCGAATTTCCCTTGGGAGATCTCCAGAGTTGCTGATTTGAGGCGTTTGACCGCGCCGGATATGTTATGTGTGATCAATAACGCTATTCCTACACCGAAGAGAATGCTGAATATGCACAGTATCCCGAAAACTCTCAAGGCCTTTAAACTTAAATGGGAAGCTTGCAGCATTTTTTGATTTAAAACGGAAGAGGCTTGTCCGGAAATAGACTGGATGTATTCGATTATTTCGTTCTGTTTTTCCTCGATACGAGTTTTATAATCCTTATTGGATGAGGACGGATTATCGATATGTTTAAACCATTCCAGAAAAGTTGTATTGTAGCCTTCATGAAGGTCTGAGAGGTGTTCGATGACAAAAGGATCTTTCTCCGGGAGGCCGTTAAGGGTTACGAGCTGGTTCTTGAAGTTCATAGCGGCATCGGTAAATAGTTCCATTTTTTCCGGGCTTTTAAGAATTATATATCGGTTTCCGTGAAGTTCCTGTGAGTAAATACTGTCGATCATATTTTCAGTAGCCCGCATAAACGGTATATTTGCTTGGATAATGCTTTGATTTATTCGATTTAAATTATTGAGATTGGCAAGAGCAAAAACAGCCAAAAGGATAGTTAAGCCTGATAGAGGCAGAAATCCCAAAAACATTTTATGCATGATGTTGAGCTGAAGATATTTTTTCTTGGTCTTTTTTATGAGATCGTTAATATAATGTTGTGTAGCCATATCCGCTGGATCGATCTGCCTAAAATATAAATCTTTATTGTTCTTAATCATATTCATTTATTATCCTTCAGTCAATGGCCTTTTCGGGAATTTAGTCGAAAAAAATGTTCATTTATTGAACATTTTTAAAGCGAGGCGAAAAGATTAGTTTTCCTTTTATTGCAAATTCAACCAAAATATGATTTATATAAAGTAGTTTTAATGAGGAGGACAATATGGATTTTAACCTGACAGATGAACAAGAAATACTGCGCCAGACTGTACGGGAA
>CAZLBV010000376.1:0-4431 GCA_964557845.1 uncultured Eubacteriales bacterium
AGATCAAATCCGTATTTTTCTGGATTTTTGATGATCAAGACCGTTGCGATAAACCGGGGAACAAATCGGGCTGTCTCTCTTGGAAGCATGGTGAAGAGATCCCAAAAATTGTCTAAATAATTTATTCTTTGAGCGCTTATCTGCCTTTGAATCCTGAATTCACCGCAGTTATAAGCGGCCAGGGCAGTGGTCCAATCTCCGAAAAAGGAATGGAGTTCCTCAAGGTATTTGAGCGCGGCCCGGGTGGCTTTCTCCGGATCCATTCTTTCGTCGACCCAACGGTCCCGTTTTAAACCGAACCGGTAGCCAGTGGAGGAGATAAACTGCCACAATCCTAGTGCCCGTGCCCGAGAATAGGCTTTCACCTTGAACCCACTCTCGATGATAGGTATCCAGGAGAGCTCTTCCGGCAAACCGGTCTCCTTTATCGCTTGCAGGATCATATCCCGGTATCTTCCTGAGCGCTGATATGATTCCAGGAAATATTTTCTTTCACTCGTCTGAAAACGTTTTATTTCTTCCAGCACCCATTTGTTTTCTTCAATAGGGATGGAGTTATGGTTTTCGCTGACAGCATGGATATGGGATGCATAAATTTCCTGTATCCTTTGCGCGATCAGGAGCCGCAAGTCGTTTTTATCTTGAATTAAAGGGGAATCCGGAGGAAGATCGATTTGAAGGATCAAGCTGTAGGATTCATCCAGAGCAGCTAAGGCGGTATCAATATCAGCCTGGTCCCAGGCCCGCTGGGCGTCTTGATAGGCGGTTAAGGCTTCCTCCATAATCTCGGAAGCAGAGCCTGAGATTTCTGGATAACCGGGATCCTTTTCGATCTCTTCGGTGAGGTTTTCTTCTTGAATGCTTCCGGCTTCAGGTTGGACATTTTGGGGTAAGGGTTCCTCCATATTTAAGGTCTCTTTATCCTGACCGGCAATACTAGGAGAAAGCTGAGGTACATCTTGAGGAGGTATTTGCTTAGTTGTACACCCGAAAACCAACAGAAATGAAAGACAAACGATTACACTGCTTAAAATTTGTTTTTTATTCATGATCACCTATAAACATTTATTTGTGAGTTTTATTGGTTAAAAGATAAAATTTATAACATGTAATATAACTTGAGTCAAATAAGAAACGATGCATTAAACGTGGTAGAATTTGATAACAGTTCACTGTGCTTTTTTGTGAACTATGCGGGAGTGCCATTCCCAGGCAGTCTTAATGATGGTCTCGATATCAGAATACTGTGGCTTCCAGCCCAAAACTTTTTTTGCTTTTTGATTGGACGCCATAAGGACCGGAACATCTCCTTCTCGCCTCGGCTTTTTTATGAAAGTAACTTTTTTCCCGGTGATACGCTCGGTCTCCTTGATTATCTCCAGTACAGAGTATCCTTTATTGGTGCCTAAATTAATACAGCCGCTTTGCGGTTTATCCAGAAGGTATTTGAGTGCGGAGACATGTGCCTGGGCTAGGTCGGTAACGTGTATGTAGTCTCTGATGGCTGTGCCGTCCGGAGTGGGAAAATCTGCTCCATACAGTTCCAGCGTTTTGTTTTCCTCTAACAGTGAAAGCAGTATATTGGGAATGAGATGAGTTTCCGGGTCATGCATTTCCCCCAGTTTCCCCTCAGGGTCGGCGCCGGCCGCATTAAAGTAGCGCAGGGAAATAAAATCCAGGTCAAAGGCTCTGTAATAATCTTCGAGGATCTGTTCGATAAAAAATTTCGTCCGGCCGTAGGGATTAAAAGGCTTTAAAGGATGGGTTTCCGGGATGGGTGTAATCTCCGGAATCCCATAGACGGCGGCGCTGGAGGAAAAAATGAATTTTTTTACTTCTGCTTCCATCATGTATTTTAAAAGATTCAAAGTGGACATGAGGTTGTGGAGATAATATTTCTGGGGATCAAGGTAAGATTCTCCCACCTGAATGAGCGAGGCAAAATGCAGGACAGCTTGAACATCATGCAGTTTAAAAAATTTTTTAAGGGATTCATTGTTCCTTAAGTCTCCGGTGAATACTTCCCCCCCGATGATAAGTTCTTGTTTTCCGCTGGAGAAATCATCGAAAATAACAACTTCGAATCCATCCTTTAACAATTCATTCACTGTATGGGAACCTATATATCCGGCTCCGCCGGCCACCATGACTTTCATTCAGTGTCCTCCGCGATGATCTTTTTTGCTATCTGAAGGCCTTCGGTTCTGTCTTCAAATTCATTATCCAGCTGAAGCTCATAAAGACGCTTGAGGATTTTACCCATCTGTGGGCCTGGTGAGATACCCAGCTCTATTAGATCCCTTCCCAAGATCAAGGGTTTAATGGTTTCTTTGGAGACGTTCCATTCTTCGAATTTTTTAAGCAGCCAGCGGCTTTCTTTATCCAGACCGGAGACCGGTTTTTCACTGCGGCCGGCTCTATCCGCAGTATCCAGATAGACTAGAAGTTCGATATCGCCGTTAACATCGGCAGCCAGGCGGTTAAAGGCTTTTTTGGTAACAACGTCACGATTCTGCCACAATTCCGAGGAACGGTGATGGCAGCGTATCAAGGAAAGTACGGTATTCCGCAGATCATATCCATTCCAGGAATGGATCTTGAAACGGTTGAAAAAAAATTCAGTGATCTTTTCTCCGGCCATATCGTGACCTTCACTGGTGATAACCATTCGGTCTTTTTTATATTTCCAACGTGTGGTTACAGACTTGCCCACATCGTGAAACACAGCCGCTAGAAGCAAAGCCAGTTCTTCTTGAGGGGGGAGTTTTTGGCTTATAGCCAGTCTTTTTGCCTGGTCCACTGTGATCAGAGTGTGATGCCAGACAGTATGATGGCCGTATTTATCCTTTTCGGGATGGAATAAAGAATCCTGTATCACCAGAGTCAGCCGGTAAATTTCGGGGAAAAGCTGTTCCAGTGCGCCCAATTTAAATAATTCTTCCAATCCGATTGAAGGTTTTTCCGAATCAAGCAAGATGCGGAAAAACTCTTCCATGATCCTCTCAACACTTAGACCGGCAAGCTCAATATCCTTGCTGATGGCGTAAATTTCAGGATCGATCGTAAATTTAAGGACCGAGGCAAACCGGGCTGCCCTGAGGACTCGCAAGGGGTCCTCTGGAAACGCCTTAGGATTTATCAACCTTAAGACCCGGGAACGAATATCCTCCCTTCCATTAAACGGATCGATGACCTTATCATCTTTTAACCTGATGGCAATGCTGTTGCAGCGGAAATCACGGCGGTTAAGGTCTTCTTCGATGGGCAGATCAGGATCAGCCTGGATCAGAAAATCCTTATGGCCTCTGATCTCAACTTGCCGGGGAGTATCTCGCCGGGGGAGGGCAATATCATAGGATTTTCCCTGAAAATTGAATTTTATGATCCCGAAACTTTTTCCGACTAGATCTGCTTTTCCTATGGGCGCCAGGATCTCGAGGATCTTCTCAACCGGATGATGGGTGACTAGGAGATCGACTGCAGATGGGAAATCTCTGTTCAAGAACCGATCCCTGACAAACCCACCCACAGCAAAAACATCATCTCCGAATTTATCCACAAAGAGCTGTTTGTCTCTGAAATCGAATTGGCTCATAAATTTCTGTTTATACTTCTTCTTCAGCTTAATTCGGTACTTTAAAGTCCTATTTATAAAATGAAAAAAATACGCTGATTACTCCTCCGTAGCCCCTGTAGTAAATTTGTCCAGGATGTCTTCTACGGCATCTTTGTGAATCATGAAGGACAGCATTTTTAATTTTATGAAATCGTCTCTATAAAAATAATAGCCTGCGAAATTTCCTCTGTGGGCGCCCCCACCGGAATCCTTGATCAAAAACCAGGTATGAGGGCTTCCTTGCTTGATGCCTACAGCATGGATGGCATGGTCGTCGGTGGAGGTGCGGTTGGCGAATCTATATTCCCGGCTGTCCTGGTCGATCAACAGTGGGTGGATATCAAAGGTGGGAACCACAGCGATATCTTCTTCTGCCTGGATTCCCGGTTCTGAAACATCGCCTCCCAAGTCCACAGTATATCCATTATTGAGAGCGTTCTCTATGGCCGCATAGAATTCTTCCAAAGGAATATTATAGTAGTCCTCACTGTGCCACCAATTATCAGGAACCTTATATTCTCCTTTAGTGTAAAAGGGGAAACTGGTGGTGCTGAGAAAGGAAACGTAATCATCTAATGGAAGCTCCAGCACATTCTCGAGATACACTAAAGGTGTCATGGTTTTGCCGTCTACCTCTATGGTCTCTGGTGGTCTTCCCATATATTTATCTAGGATGCTGCGAACATAAGCCACGGCTTGTTCTTCATTCCAGTACTCATTTTCCTTGCAGAAGTTTAAATAATTGTTGATCTCGCGGAAAAGCTGGCTGTGATCGTGTTCGGTTTGTCCCGGGAGCAGTCCGGTATAGGCTGAAG
>CAZLBV010000377.1:0-16221 GCA_964557845.1 uncultured Eubacteriales bacterium
TGATTTTCTCAAAGGAAAAGTACATATTATAGATTCATCAGGCCAAAAGATCGAAAGATCTATGGAATCCGCATGTAAATCTTTCAAAGACGCCTATAAGGACGGCGACTCTTATTTTACCGGATATATTTTTCCCAGCCGCTATGCTATTCAAATGGGCGGTAAATGGGAGCATTCCGAACCATACTCGGTCATTCGCCGGGGAGATAAAATAAAAGTCAGCCGATTATCCGCCAACAAAAACAACATATTTTCTACCAGCTCTGCCAAAGATGAGGGGGGACCGGCCGGACTTCTCTTCTTAAATAGGATGGAAGGAAATAAAACTTCGGTAATAGATGTGCATATCTTCGATCTTGATCAGAACTTTCATTTTGAGAATGAACCGCTCTTTTGGCTGGGAGAGAAGGATTCCCAGGAAAGTGTAAATTTCTTAAAAGATATATTTGAGGGATCCGGCAAAGACCTGGGAAAGGATTTGGTCTTTGTCCTTTATTCCCATGACAATGGATCTATTCCAGAGTTTTTAAGAGATGTGTCTCTGGGACGTTATGAAAATGAAGTCAGGGAAAGCGCCATTTTCTGGTTGGGGAATATCAAAGATAAAGGGAGCTTGAACTACCTCAAAGAAATCTACAATAAGTCCGGAGACTATAAGATCAAAAAGAAGGTCATCTTTTCGATCCAATTGAGTGACAGCGAGGAATCTGTTGAAGAGCTCATTAAGATCGCAAAAAACGAAGACAGCCGGGAAGTGAGAAAAAGCGCCATTTTTTGGCTGGGACAAAAGGCTTCGGAAAAGAGCATCTCAGCGCTTAAAGATGTAGTCGAAGGCTCCAAGGAAGATGATGAGGTGAAAAAATCCGCTGTTTTTGCCTTAAGCCAGCTGCCGAAAGATCAGGCTATTCTGGCGCTTATTGAGATCGCAAATACCAACAAAAGCGCTGCTGTCCGCAAAAACGCTATTTTCTGGCTGGGACAAACCGGAGATGAAAGGGCTCTGCAATTCTTCGAAGATATTTTATTGAAGAAATAAATTTTTAAAGGATGGGCCAGGTAGTTGGAAAAAAGACTTCCTGGTACAATCTCAAGGCATGCAGGTCGGTCATTCCGGCGATAACATCTCCTACCCTGATCTCTAGAGGATCTTCCTCAGGGTAAGGTTTGACGTAATCATTCGGATTTTCCAGGATATAATTGAATAGATCATTCAGGATTTTCTCGGGTTTTCTGAATTCGCTTCTGGCATCAGGATTGAAATAGACCCTATCATATAAAAAGTCACGCAGCTCAGAAACACCGGCCATTATTTCTTCGCTCATTTCTATCTTTTCCATCCCTGTGTTCAAGGTAGTCATAACAACATCCTCCACCATGCGATCGATACGGTTGGCATGCCATTTTCCAAACATTTGAATCAAATGAGCGGGGATATCTTCCCTTCTGATCACGCCTGCTCTCATTCCGTCATCTAAGTCATGATTGACATACGCGATCACATCCGACACTCTAACTATCTGGCCTTCCAGAGTTGAAGGCATTTCTTCTGTTGGGGCATCCAGTATCTTTCCTTTTCCTTTGGAATGCTTGGCGATCCCGTCTCTGACCTCATAAGTAAGATTAAGCCCTTTTCCATGGTATTCCAATCTGTCTACTACCCTCAGGCTCTGTTCGGCATGCGCAAAACCATGGGGAAGCAGGGCATCCAAGATCTTCTCACCGGCATGTCCGAAGGGAGTATGCCCCAGGTCATGCCCCAAAGAAATGGCTTCGGTCAGATCTTCATTCAGGAATAAGGCTTTGGCAATAGTCCTAGCGATCTGAGAGACCTCCAGTGTATGGGTCAATCGAGTGCGGTAGTGATCGCCGAAAGGAGCCAGAAACACTTGTGTCTTATGTTTCAATCTCCGGAAGGATTTGCTGTGGATTATCCTGTCTCTGTCTCGCTGGAAAGCAGTTCGCAAAGAGTGCATCTTTTCCGGTTTCAACCGTCCTCGTGACTTTGAACTCAGGCAGGCTTTTTCAGAAAGAGTGTCTTTCTCAACTGCTTCGATCTTCTCTCTTATTGTTATCATGAGCTATATTTTATCTAAATTAAATACCAAGAACCTCAAAAAATTGATCTTTCAAATGACCAGGATCTTCAAATTCAGAAGATCTTCTGCCGCCTTCATCATTTTCCGGTCGGCCAGGGCACATTCATCTGAACCTGTTCGATCAAAGAACGGGGAACGGGAAAATTTATCTCGCGGCGGTGGGACATTTCCAATTTCTCTGTTACTATCTGCATCGTATTCTTTATTCCGATCTCATTCATCATTTCAAAAGGCCCTTTTTTCCATCCCAGATATTCCCGGCAGATAGAGTCAATATCTTTTATTTCCGCAACTCCGGCCCCAACAAGTTCCGAAGCGATCACAAAAGCTACTGCCTGAAATCTTTTTTTCAACATATCCACCAGCATAAAATCTTCAGCCTCTTTATTCCCATCCTCCAAGGAAACCCATCTAATCGAGGACTTATCCTGCGCCTCCTGATGTTCATTTCTCTTTTTCCGGGCAGCCGGTCCTGGATCGAAAAAATTATCGTAAACATTATATATAGGATCATCGGGATCTGAATTCTCAGAAAGATATTCCAAATATTCAATGGCTTTATCGATCCCGATCCTGTCCATTTCAGCTAAAAAACCTTTGGATAGATTAAAAGCACGTTTAGCAGCGGTTTCGATACTGACAACATCGAATCCCTCATCTATTTGCCGGGTGGCTTCCAAACAGAGGGCCGTAAAGATTAAATTCAGCACTCCGCCCTTCCTGATTTTCAGATATTCCTCAGGTTCCGGTATTAAATATTTTATTTCTTTATCCATATTTATTAGTCTCCGAACGATAATTTTCGGATTATTATAACACACCATCATCCCCTGACCAAATTAGATATTCCCTTGATTGACCTAATTTATTCTATCATCAAAAAAACAACATATAACCGACTGCTTGAGAAGTTTGCCTGGTGTAGTATAATTAATAGAATAAAGAAACGCTCTAATTACACAGGAGTGGGCCGACAAAATAAAAATGAGCGAAATAAGTGAAAACATAAAAAATATTTTTAAAGAACTTCCCGAGGGCGTCGAACTCGTGGCCGCTGCCAAGACCAGAACAGTAGAGGAGGTTCAAGAAGCCATCAAAAGCGGAGTTAAGATCATTGGTGAAAACTATGTTCAGGAGGCTGAAGAAATTATTAAAGCAGTCGGGAACAACGTCAGATGGCATTTTATTGGACATCTTCAGCGGAATAAAACGAAAAAAGCGATAGAATTATTCGACATGATCGAAACAGTGGATTCGTATCCGCTGGCAAAAGAGATCGACAAACACTGCCGCAGGAAGGGAAAGATCATGCCCGTCCTCATCGAGATCAACAGCGGAAGAGAACCACAAAAAGATGGTGTGCTTCCAGAAAATGCCGTCGAATTGATCCAACAGATTTCAGAACTCGAAAATATCAAGATCCAAGGGTTGATGACCATGGGGCCATTTTCCGGTGACCCTGAAGATGCCCGTCCTTATTTTGTGGAGACCAGAAAAATATTCGAACAGATCAAATCAATGGATCTTTCTAATGTGACTATGCGCTATTTATCCATGGGGATGACCAATTCCTACCATGTAGCTATCGAGGAAGGGGCGAATATAGTACGAATAGGCACAAAAATTTTCGGCATACGGGCCTGAATCATCAGTAAAATAGGCCGATTGGAAAATTATCCTATTTTCTGTTTATGATACTTGACTCATATTGAAAAATGATATCTTGATAAGATAATTGAATTTGTCAAATTTAATATCGGCCTTTTTTACCCTACGGGCGACCCGATCTCAGCACATTTGCTTCGGCTTAGCAGGTTCAACCTGCCTGCGCCTCGCAAATGCACTAACCTCGGGCCGCTGATGATCGAGGCAGTATCGGTACTTCGCAGGATAATCGGAAATTCCGTCTCCTTAAGTGAAGGTGGGCAGAGGTGGACATGAGATGGTATTTACAATTTTTCAATCAGTTCCGTTTCCTTCCAGGCGCCGGTTTTTTCGATACGGATGGTTTTGATTTCAAGGGGTTTTAGTTTCAATTCGATAAGAGTTTCTGAAGGAAATAATTTAAAAGAAAAATTAGAAGAAATACCAATACTTTCCTGGAGTCTAATGATCAAGGCTTTACCGTCTAAAGATTGTTTGCAGGCCAGCAGTCGAATATTGGATGGCAATGGGGAGAGAAATTCAATAGTGTCTTGTGAATTTATTGGGGAGGTGGAGCCGGTTTTTTTGTCTTTAAGTTTTCCTATGGGAAGATGTGCCAGGGCATAAGGAGGCGAATTCAGCCAATCTGCCAGGCTCGGAAGGCTTTGCTTTATACTTTTATAGGTTCCTGCAGTGATAAGTACACGGATGTCATGCTGACCAATATCCATGAATTTTCCTGAATTAAATGGACCGAGTTTAAATCCTCGTTCATGGCAGTAGGCAGAACTACGAAGAACGGACAGGCGCACTTCACCTGATCTGAAATCAAATCCGTGCTGTCCGCTGTTGACGATTCCCAGGGCGGAATCATGTCCATCTTTTTCTCCTCTGATCAACAGCCAGCGGCCGTGGATATGTTCTTCCCCATCAGCCTTGCGGGAGGTCATACCTCCCAATATCTCGCATTCGATCGAATCAGCATCGAATACCGTAGGTATGCACAGTTTTAATCTTTTTTGGACCTCATTCCAGTATATCCGCATACGATACTCGAGCACCGGCCATTGGGAATAGGAAATGATGTTATTAATGATCTTACTGTGATGATAAATATGGGAAGCTTGAAAGATGGTGCGGATCGGGCCTTGTTCTTTTACAGAAATGGTGCCCGGTTCGAGCCGGAATTTTCCAATAATTTTATCATAAGATTTTACTTCGGTTCCCCAGGAGTCAGCCACATCATCGATAACCAGAGGTTGCATCAAAGAGTCTGAGAGGCATTGATCTCCGTTCTCGATGATTAATTCTTCTATGAAGCCGGTTTTCCGGTTTAATTTAAACTTGAGGGCTGGGCTGGATTCTTTATGTTTTTTATTTCCTTTATGCACCCTTAGGTAGTAATGGGCCACACCCACAGCAGGGAGTCCTGCCATGAAGGAGAACTTACGGCGCCAGCCCTTAAACGGAAGTAGAGCTTCGGGTTGTTCTTCCTGACAAAGGATCTCAGTACCATCACCATGGTGAAGAGAAAGATACCAGGTGCCGCTCCATTTAGGGCGGTAAGCCAGCATACATTCCACTTCCACTGGGACTTGAGTCAAACCGGGATTGGTATTCATAACAAGAAGGGGGATTCCAACAGATCCTTCCATATGATTTGCCAAACTAACCGCAGCGTCCATCCTTAGTTCCCGGGATTGTTCCATAGATCTTCCATATCGATCGACAGTATCCTGTTCAGCAGGTTCTATACAGGTTCCGGTGATGATATCATGAAAATCATTGAAGAGATGATCACGCCAGGCAGCATTAAGCTCTTCTGAGGGATATTTTTGCTGATAGCGCCACCATGAAGAAGCCCGCAGCGCTTCGGATTGCACTAAGAGATGAAGGCTTTTCAAGGCGGTCCGCTTTAATCGGGATAAAGAAGTGTAACAACCTGTGAACACCTTCTGCAGCCCCCCTTCTACCAAAGGGGCTTGACTTGCTTTCTCTTTGACTGCCAGGTAAAAGCGGTCCGGTGTGCTGTGGATCATATCCACCTGTTTTTCTTTTTTTCTAAATGTATCAATTACCCCAAGGTCCTCCCGGGTCGCACCGCCTCCGTGGTTGCCTAAGCCCCAGAATATCGGAACATCCCGGTCAAGTTTCAATGCCAGGTTCCTGCCTTCGATCAACCTTTGTTCTAAATTGTCATACTCGGTGTGGTAAAGGCCTATAGCAATTCTGTACCCCAGGATCTCACTGCCGTCTACACCTCGCCAGTTATAGAGGTCAGAAGGAAGATCCATCTCATCAGCTTGCGGGCGCATATGAATATACATCTTATAACCAGCTAAACATAGGATCTGGGGAAGCCCTCCGCTGTGTCCGAATGAATCAAAATTATAAGCAGCCACCGGCTGAGTTTTGAAATGATTTTGAAAAAAATCCCGGCCCATCTGGATCTGGCGGATTATCGATTCTGTTCCGGGAAGGTTGACATCCGGCTGCAGATACCAGCCGCCGCTTATGGCCCAGCGGCCTTCCTCGACCAGTGACTGGATCTCTTTGAATAATTCCGGGCTATACTCTTTAATCCATTGATACAGAACCGCTTCATTGTGGTTGAAAATGAGGTCGGGATATTCTCTGAGAAGCTGAACTGCGTTGCGAAAGGTGGAAACAGCTTCTGCGCAGCCTTCTTCCCACTGCCACTGCCAGACCGGATCAAGATGGGCATTGCAGATCAAATGCAGACATGGTTTTATCATCAGTTTGCCTTCCTATTGATTTATACTTCATCCCAGCCCGGGAGTTTTTTATACCAGGTGAAATAGAGAACAAAAGCCAGAGCAGCCGCAACGCAAACCCAAATGATCGCCTGATTCCACACCCGCAGCAGCAGATAAAAAGGAGCCAAAGCTAAAGATAACTGGAAGCCTGCGCTCAGAAATCCATTGAGGGCATCAAAGGCCGGCATGGTATCTTTGGCCGGTACGAGACCTCGCCTGACCGCTTCTTTTCGCACCGGTCTCCAGAAACCGAAAGGACGAATGCGTGAGTAAAAATCAACCAGGATATCCATATCGGTCGGCTTCATGATTCATCCGATCAACACTGTCGCTATGAAGCAGGCAAGAATATCCAGACCCAGACTTTGGGCGGCTCCCCACTGACTGAAAAATATTTTTTGCGCGATTATGAGAAGAGTGGAAGCTCCCATGCTCCAATAAAAAGCCCTGGCACTGAACCGCCACCAATGCCAGCGCATGGTGGCCGGAACCAGAATCATAGTCACCACCACGAAGATCATGGTTTCCCATGCCGAGATAATATCCTGAAAGGATAGGCTGGCAGTGAATCCTATAAGAAGAGCTATGATCGAAGCAGCCTGTCCCAACCGCACCAATTTTTTCTGACTGAGGTGTTTGGTGAAATAGCGTTTTAAAAAATCATTGACCACAACAGCACTGGTCACATTGATCATGGCGTCGAGTGTGGACATTAGGGCTGCCAGCAGGACAGCCAAAAACAATCCCCTTATCCCTACCGGTAGATTGGTAAGAACTAAGGGCATGATCTTTTCCGCATCGAAACCGGCTTGAGCTCCAAGATAATAGATGCCCAGGATAAGGAATGCGCATCCGATGATCCATCGGAGCGTATATCCCACGGTCCACATGCCTCCTGCCAGGGATGCATCTCGTGAGCTGCGGGCGGTAAGGAAAAATTGAAAATCCCAGACATTGGGCCCGGCTAAAATACGGAAGATCATCCAGGAAAAGCCTGCCAAAAGGAGTGGGCCGAATAAATAAAAATGGTGATAGCTTTCAGGGGTTGACTGCAGATATCCCGGCCAGAGCTTCCAGCTTAGGCTCAGGGATTTCCATCCTGGTGTTTGATTTTCAATAAAGCCTGAAGCGGAAGTGTTGAGAAAGACCATAACTGAAAGGATGACTGCGCCCACGGCGATCAATAAAGTCTGCAGCATATCGGTAAGAATGACCCCGAAAAAACCTGCCAGAGTGACATACACTCCCACAACTGCGAAGACGATCAGAGTGGCTATCCACCGCGGCAGAGGCAGAAATTCTTCAGCGAATTTACCGATGCCCACTGCAATATAGGTAAGATTGAAGATCATTAAGACCAACAGGAAAAGAGCGGCGGATATCCGGGCCTTTTCTGCATCCCTTCCATTGCCGTAGCGGGTTTTATTCCATTCCGCAAAAGTCATCACTCCGGATCTGCGGATCCATTTCGCCTGAAAAGCCATGTAAAAACAAATGATGAACCAACCCCAATATATATGGGTAACCCAGATGGCTTTCAAGCCCAGATAATAAAGAGCGCCCACCATGGCCATGGTTCCGCCGATATCAATATAGCTGGAACAACCAGAAAGGCCCAGCATCCACCAGGGAACATTGCGGCCGGCCAGGTAATAAGAATCCAGTTCTTGGGTGGCTCTTTTTTTTACCTTAAATCCGATGACGGCTACTAAAATCAGGTAAAAGGCAATAAGGAAAAGATCGATGGTATGAAGCTGCATAGTTTTTCCTTAATGGTTAAGAACTCAGAATATAATATCTCCCTCCGAAATTTCCACTAAAATATGCCGCATAAAAAAAATGTTCTCAGGTTGTTCCATTGAACTCATGTGGATTATCATAAAAACCAATTGAATTCAGTTGTTCTTCTTGGGAGCGACAGATAATATTTTTTTTATCAGTTTAGCATCGTCAGGAAGCTGCCCTACTTTGGGCAATCGGGGAACAAGAATGGCCCAGTTATAGTCCATCTCAAAGACTTTTTTAAACAGAGGGAGGCTTTCTTCGACTTTTCCGGTAGCCGCCAGGGTTACCGCTGGCCAGAAGATCATCTCTGCATTGTCGGGATACATATTCATCGCTTTGGTATAGGCTTCCATAGCTTCGATGATCTTATTCTCGGTTAACAATAAATCTCCACGGTTCATATGATTATAAGCCTGATTGAGCTTGACCAAGCGCTTTAATTCTTTGACCGGCTCAGGATGATCTTCCACTCTCAGGTTGTAGAGGATGCCTTCCCACCAGCGTTCGGTTTTTTCGATCTGGGCTACAATGATCGCAGCAGATTGTCTGCCGCGGATATCGCCGCCTTCTTTTTGGGCAGCCTCCAGAGCTGCTATCAATCTTTCGGCCAGCTCCCCGGGAGTATTTTCGAAGGCTTCTGCCATGGCCTTCCAGACTGTGTCTTTTAACATAAGATTGGCCTGACAGGAATATCCTTTGCCTATTATATGTCCTGCTTCCGGGATACAGTTTTTACCGGTATGGACCGCCACATTGCCGTGAATATCGATCATAGCGACCTGGCGGACAGATTCATTTTCATCGGCCTGGATCAGTTTTTTCAGTGCTTCCTCTGCGGTATGACCCTCTTTCATCAGATTAAGACCGTCAGGGCCGTAGCCGGCCTTGACAAATGATTGGGTTGCAACCGCTCCTGCGCCGGATTCGATCCAGGGAACCAAAAAGCCCACAGAAAACCAGTGGGACTGAACGGCCACTCCCATTTGTCCTGTTTCTTTATCCAGGGCAACAATTGAATAAGTAGATACCGGCCGGATGGTTTCGTTGGCAAATAGTAGCGAAGGATAGATAAGACAAATAAATAAAATTAGACAAAAGGTGAGGTTGTTTTTTTTCATTTTTAGCAGCCTCCAATTTCTGCTTGATTTAACACTTTTTGTTTGAAATTATTTTTTATTATATGTTAAAGTACGAACAAAATTAAATGAAGTTCTTCAATTTTTTCGGGGATCGGATCGACATATGGTTAAAATGAAAGATAAATTACCTAAGGATACTTCTGCTCACCCCCAGCAAACTCGATCTAAACAGAAGGAAGAAAGAGATTTTTACCAAAAATTAGTAGAGCATTCTCTTCAAGGGATAGTTATCTTTCAGAACAACGGCATTGTTTTCGCGAATAAAACCATGGAAGACATCGCCGGTTTTTCAGTGGACGAACTGCTTTCTTTCTCCCCGGATCAAGTAAGAGATTTTATTCATCCTGATGACCGGGCCCAGGTCTGGAAAAGAATGCGTGAACGTCTACAGGGAAAAGATGTTCCCTCGAGATATGTATTTCGAGCCTTGAGAAAAGATAATAAGTACAATTGGCTGGAGATGTATGCCGCACTCATTGAATATCAGGGAAAGCCGGCTGTTCAGGGTGCCATTGTCAATATCACGGAACAAAAACAAGCTGAGGCGGAATTGTTAAAGAGAGAAGCAACCTTAAATAGTATCTTTAAGGCGGCGCCTATTGGGATCGGTCTGGTCTCAAATAGTATTCTTTTGCGGGTAAATGAAAAGATCTGCGAGATGGCCGGTTATTCACAAGATGAGTTGGTGGGCAAAAGCGCCCGGATCTTATATCCGACCAAGAAGGATTATGACTATGTGACGAACGAAAATCACCGGCAGATCTCTGAGTTCGGAACCGGGACTGTGGAGACCAGATGGAAGATCAAATCAGGTGAGATCAAGGATGTTCTATTGAGCTCCACATTGCTCGATCAGGGCGATCTCTCTGCAGGAGTCACATTTACTGCTCTGGATATTACCGAGAGCAAACGTACCCTAGATGAGTTGAAAAATTCAGAAGAACGGTTGAAAATTCTCTTTGAATTCGCACCGGACGCCTATTATTTGATTGATTTAACAGGCAGATTTTTAGACGGTAATAAGGCTGCAGAGGCTTTGATCGGTTACAGCAAAGAAGAATTGATCGGAAAAAGTTTTTTAAAGCTCAATCCCATGGATAAAGCACTGATTAAAAAAGCAGCAGCTTTATTATCCAGGAACGCAAGTGGAATGGCTACCGGACCGGATGAATTCGTTTTGCGCAGGTTAGACGGAAGCCAGGTTTTTGTTGAAATAAGCACCTATCCGGTTAAAATCAACGATAAAATTCAGGTTTTGGGAATAGCCCGTGATGTTTCTGAACAGCATAAAGCCATAGAAGCTCTCAGAACAAGTGAGGATAAGTTTAGAAACTTAGCAGAGAAATCCCCGAATATGATCTTTATCAATAAAAGAGGGCGGGTTGTCTATGCGAATAAAAAGTGTGAAGAATCCATGGGTTATTCTGTTGAAGAATTCCTTTCCTCTGATTTCAATTTTTTTAGCCTGATCGCTCCGGAATCCATGGAATTCATCAAGAAGTCCCTTAGTCGACACCTCAGGGGAGAAGATGTCCCGCCTTATGAATACTCATTGGTTACCAAGAACGGAAAAAGGATCGATGCCATCATCACCACCAAATTGATCCCTTATGAAGACGATACGGCAATTTTGGGGATCATCACTGATATAACCGAAAGGAAACAAGCGGAAGAAAAAATAAAAGCATCTTTAAAGGAAAAGGAAGTCATGCTTCGGGAGATCCATCACCGGGTCAAAAACAACATGCAGATAATCACAAGCCTCCTTAGACTTCAAGCCGGGCAGGACAAAGATGCCAATGTCCAGCAGATGTTTACCTTATGTCAAAACCGGATTAAATCCATGTCTTTGATCCATGAAAGTTTGTATCAGTCCCAGGTCCTTAGCAGGATCAATTTTTCTGATTATATTAAAAAGATGACAACTCATTTGGTTTCGATCTATAGTCAAGGGAAAAAAGTCTTTAGTGTCAATTATGAACTGGATGATGTTTATTTAGATATAAACCAGGCAATCCCTTTTGGTTTGATCATAAATGAATTGATCACGAATGCGCTGCAACATGCGTTCCCTCCATCTCACACAGGAGACATAATGATAGCGCTTAGAAAAGAAAAAAAAGGGAAAATAATATTTGAGGTTAAGGACAACGGGGTTGGAATTCCTGAAGATGTAAATACAGAAAGACCGATATCCCTAGGTTTGCAGTTGGTGTATGATTTAGCCCGGCAGTTAAACGGGTCTGTGAATATAAGGAATAAACCGGGTACATCGGTCACGATCTCCTTTTGAGATGAGACACTTGTGACTCAAGACTATTCCCTTAGTGGAGAAGCCATTTCTCTAAAGCCGAAGCAAAAGTATGCGGCTGCAGGGGTTTAGTCAAATAATCATTCATACCCGCAGCATAACACTTGTCCTTATCTCCTTTCATGACATGCGCGGTCAACCCGATTATAGGGATATCATGGTTTTTTACCGAAGATTTCTGATCCCTTATGATCTTGGTTGCCTGGAGCCCATCCATTTTAGGCATACTGACGTCCATAAAAACAAGATTATATGATTTATCCTCGAGGGCATGGATAGCTTCCAATCCATTGGAGGCAAGATCCGCATTAAACCCAAGTTTTTGCAGCATCCCCATAGCAACTCGTTGCCCTATTATATTATCTTCGACCACCAGGATTTTAACGCTTCGCTTGATATTTTCTGCGATGTTGTGCCGGGTTATGATCTTGTTTTTCATATATTTTTTGGGTTGTGAATGGTTACTGAATACTAACTTGAGACAATCATATAACCTTGACTGCTTAATGGGTTTCGTCAAATAAGCAGAGAAGCCGATCTTCTCAAAATGAGCAGCATCTCCTCTCGTTCCGAAATATGTCAGCATAATTAACTTGGTATCCTTAATCTTTTCATCCTCTTTTATCTTTATCCCCAGTTTTTCTCCACCCATACCCGGCATGGCTAGATCTAGCATGGCTGCTTGAAATGGTTTACCGCTTTCTGCTGCTGTTTTTAATTTTTCTAAAGCCTCTTCCGCATGGGTGGCTTCTTCATAACTGAGTTTCCACTGGCGGAGATACTCTGTCAACATGCGGCGGTTGAGGGAATTATCATCTACGACCAAAACCCGGGCATTTTTGATGTCATCTGTGATCTCGATCGGCTTGAGATTTTCCTTAGGCTGTTTATTAAAGACAGCAGTAAACCAGAAAGTTGAACCTTTCCCCTCTTCGCTTTCTACTCCGATCTGGCCTTCCATCAGCTCAATTATCTTTTTGGAGATGGCTAATCCCAGTCCTGTTCCTCCATATTCCCGCGTTACTGAAGAATCGGCTTGAGTAAAAGCTTCGAATATGGAGTTGATCTTGTGTTGGGGGATGCCTAATCCTGTATCAGTGATCGAAAAGTGCAGATTGGCTTGATAATCGGTTTCACTTTCTAGACTTACATGCAAGGTGACTTTTCCTTGGGAGGTGAATTTAATCGCATTACCGATAAGATTGGTTATGGCCTGACGCAGCCGGGCAGGATCGCCTTGCAGAAGTGAAGGGACTTCTGGTTCGATCATATAAATGTATTCCAGCCCCTTCATATGGGCTTTCAAAGCTAAAAGATCGTTCATGTCTTCCAGGGCAATCCGGATGTCAAAGTCCATCATTTCCATTTGCATTTTACCTGCGTCGACTTTGGAAAAGTCCAGAACATCATTGATGACGCTCAAAAGGGAATCAGAGCTGTTACGAATGGCTTCGGTATATTCCTTTTGTTCTGGTGTTAATTCTGTATTCAACAGAAGAGCTGTCATTCCCATGATCCCATGGATAGGTGTTCGGATCTCATGGCTCATATTGGCTAAAAATTCACTTTTGGCGTAGGTGCTTTCCTCAGCCTGTTTTTCCAGGATTTTTTTTTGCTTGTGGAGCCGGATAAAAACATTGACCTTGCTTCTTAAAATATCGGGATCAATTGGTTTGAATAGGTATTCGACCGCACCGGATTCATATCCTTTGAAGATGTGTTTTTCTTCTTTGCTGATGGCAGTGACAAAAATGATCGGAATATTCCTGGTGCGTGCGGTCCCTCTCATCAGCTCAGCTGTTTCAAAGCCATCCATCTCCGGCATCTGTACATCCAGGATCACCAAAGCAATATCGTGTTTTAGTACCAAACTTAGCGCTTCGTTTCCGGAGTTAGCCTTGATAAGATTGATACCCGGAGCCTCCAAAATACTCTCTAAAGAAAGCAGGTTTTCAGGCCGGTCATCGACGATCAATATATCGACCAAGTCATTATCTTGCATCATGAGCTCCTGTTGAAATTAAGGCAGATTTGTAAATAAGGAGTTTTGGCGATTTTAGAATTTTTTTTCTTCCTATTAAGTTTCCTCATGTCAGCTGCTGTTTTTTTTTGAGTCCTGGGTTATTTCAACCAGAAACGGGCCGATCTCATTCAGCGACAAAATATGATCGACTTTGGTTGAAGCGATGGCTTCCTGAGGCATGGACGCCGCTTCTGCTGTTTTAGGATCTTGTACGATCGTCAATCCTCCTGATTCTTTTATTTTTTTCAGTCCATGGCTTCCATCGAAGTTTCCGCCGGTAAGGATGATTCCGATTAATTTATCGGAATAGACATCGGAAGCGGTCTCAAACAAGACATCGATGGAAGGCCGAGCGTAGCAAACCCTCTCATTCACGGTAAGCGATAAGGTTCTATCTGATTCTACCAAAAGGTGGTAATTGGGTGGAGCGAAATAGACTGTTCCGGGTCTAAGAGGTTCTTTCTCATCCGCCTGTTTAATGTTTAAAGCACACTCTCGGTTCAAAATGTTTATCATATAATCATCAGAATCTGGGTGCATATGCTGTACAATGATTATCGGAAGGTCGAAATCCTTGGGAAGAGATTTGAATATGGTTTGAAGCGCTTTAATTCCACCAGCAGAAGTGCCGATTACAACAGCTTGATAATCCCTGCTCCTGGCATATTCCTGGGTTTTCATCCTATCCTCTTTTCCGGAAAATTTTCTCTTTAGAAGAGATTGTCTCGAATTTATTGGCGTATTGAGTAAAATTGATATCTTCTTTGGTCCCGAGGCAGAGAAATCCAAAATGGCTTAAACTTTCATGAAAAAGCCCGATAGCCCGGTTCTGCAGATCCCGATTGAAGTAGATGAGAACGTTGCGGCACATGATCATATTCATCTCACCGAAAGCTCCGTCTGTTGCCAGATTATGGTCGGCAAAAACTATATTTTTTTTCAGTGATTCATGGATTATGGCATGATCGTAGTGAGCACTGTAGTAATCGGCGAAAGATTCCACACCCCCGGCTTTCTGATAATTAAGAGTGTATTCCTTTATCCGGTCTAGAGAAAAAATTCCTTGTTTGGCTTTTTTTAGTACCAATTCGTTGAAATCAGTGGCATAGATCTGAAACTTTCCTGAAAGCCCTTCTTCTCGCAGTAGAATGGCTAATGAATAAACCTCCTCACCGGTTGAACAACCGGCATGCCATAGTTTAATGAAGGGATAGGTTTTGAGGATAGGTATGACTTTCTGCCTTACTGCCTGGTAGAATTCAGGGTCCCGGAACATCTCGGTGACATTGATAGAAAGGTTTAAAAGCAATTGATTAAAGGCGTTTTCTTCATAAAGGATCATGTGCTGGAGATCTGATAATTTAGTTAGTTTATATGAAGAAAGGGTGGCTGATATTCTCCTTTTAATGGAAGCCCTGGAATAAGAACGAAAATCATATCCATATTTCAGGTATATGGCTTCCAGTAATAGATCGATCTCGATGTTCTTGATATCTTCGGTTCGTAATTTTTGCGACTCATTCATTGGTTGATTCATCATTTCAGCAATTTTCTTAACTTCTCTCAGTTTCCTTTATCTCATTTATAGTTTACTGATAAAGCCATACCCTCAGTAAAGAGAAGAGTTTTTCGGTATTCACCGGTTTAGCCAAATAATCATTGGCACCGGCTTCGATACATTTGTTTCGATCACCTCTCATTGCTTTGGCGGTCACGGCGATGACCGGGAGATTCTGGAATTTCTTTTGTTTTCGGATCTCCCGGATGGCTTCATATCCATCCATCTCAGGCATCATAATATCCATTAAGACCAAGTCGATATCCGGATTTTTTTCCAGGATTTCCAGGCTTTCCCTGCCATTCTGAGCGATCATGGTTTTCATTTTTTTCTCTTCCAGGATGCTGGCTAGGGCAAATACATTACGCATATCGTCATCTACCACCAGGATTTTTTTGTCCTGAAAGATTTTTTCTTTATCATGGAGGAGTCTTAAGATCTTTTGTTTGTCTTTCGGCAAGTTTTTTTCGACACGGTGGAGAAAGAGGGTTGTTTCATCCAGCAGCCTTTCTGGAGATTTAACTCCTTTGATGATGATGCTTTCCGCATGTTTCTGGAGCTGATCCTGTTCTTTTTTGGTTAATTCCTTTCCGGTATAGATTATTATGGGGACATCAGGAATATCCGGATCGTTCTTCATTTTCTCGACCAGTTCAAATCCAGAAATATCTCCCAGTCCAAGATCAAGGATCATACAATCGAAATGATCAGATTTAAGCAGTTTCAGAGCTTCCTTACCGGCAGCCACTGAAGTGGTTTTAACATCACCGTTCCCTATGAGTTCTATGATGCTCTTTCTCTGAATTTCATCATCTTCTACCACTAACAGCTTCTTGATGGTCTTGGTGATGGTTTCTTCAATTTTTTTAAAGGCCAGATTTAATTTTT